>BACX01000380.1 GCA_000333335.1 Sphingomonas-like bacterium B12
GCCAGACCCGCGTCGTGTCGGACATCCTGCGCGACGTGCCGGGCGTCGCGGTCAGCCGCACCGGCGGCATCGGCGGCCAGACCCAG
>BACX01000379.1 GCA_000333335.1 Sphingomonas-like bacterium B12
GATCTTGGGCGCGCCTCGTTGGTGAACTGGGTGGGCGAGACGTTGACCGCGACGCGCAGCGCGCCGGGCCATTGCGCGGCGTCCTCGCAGGCGCGGCGGATGACCCATTCGCCGATCTGCTGGACGAGATTGGCCTCCTCCGCGATCGGGATGAAGAGGGCGGGCGAGATCGGCCCGCGCACCGGGTGCGTCCAGCGCAGCAGCGCCTCGACACCGGTGACGCAATCGGTCCGGCAATTGACGATCGGCTGGTAGAGCAGATCGAGTTCGCCCTTCGCGAGCGCATCGCGCAAATCGTCTTCCAGCAGACGCCGGTCAGTCGCCGCCTGCAGCAGATCGCCGGAGAAGAAGCGGTATCGGCCCCGTCCGCCCGCCTTGGCGGCGTAGAGGGCGAGATCGACGTTGCGGATCAGCTCCTCGCTCGCGGCACCGTCATGCGGCGCCACCGCGATGCCCACCGAGGCGCCGATGACGCATCGGCTGTTCGCCACCGAATAAGGCTGCGACAGGCTGGCGATGATGCGGTTGGCGAGATCGCCCAGCCGCCCGCGATCGTCGAGGCCCGGCAGGATGATCTGGAACTCGTCGCCGCCCAGCCGGAAGATCTTCTCCCTGTCGCCGAGGATCGCCAGCAGCCGCTCGCCGACCTGCTTCAGCAGCGCATCGCCCGCCGGATGGCCGAGCGTGTCGTTGACCTGCTTGAAGCGATCGAGGTCGATCAGAAGGACCGAACAGGTGGTCCGCTGGGTGCGCAGCGCGACCATGCCCGCCTCCAGCGTGCGCGTCATGTGCAGGCGGTTGGGCAGGCCGGTGAGCGGATCGTAGAGCGCGAGTTGCGAGGCCTGTTCGGAGGAACGGCGCTGCTCGGTGATGTCGACGCCCGATCCGCGATAGCCGAGGAAGTTGCCCGCCGTATCGAACTGCGCCGTGCCGGATACGAGCCACCAGCGATCATCCGTCTGATTGACGGTGCGCAGCATCAGCCGATCGAAATTGGAACGGCGGGCCATGATGAAGGGGAGGTTGCGGCTGATCTCGGCGCCATCGTCGCAGCGCACGAAATGGTCGGAGAAGGCCGATCCGATCACGCCTGAGGGATCGACGCCGAGCGTCTCCGCAAGGCTTTCGGTCAGATAACTCAGGCAGCCGGTTGGGTCGGTCGTCCAGAACCAGCCCTGTCCGCTCCGCTCGAAATTCTCGACCAGCGAGAGGCTGTCCTCGACGCGGCCGGACGAACCGGCACGGCGTGTGGTGCCGGGCGCCGCCTGCGATGAGCCTGCCGCCTTGCGCCCGTTGAGGATGCCTATTCTCACCAAGACCGAAAATCCCACCCGTGCCCAACACCGGCGATAGCGCAACGACGTTGGCGAATTGTAAATACGTCCGGGCGGTTAGCGTATTTGCTGCGGCCGATACGGGCGGCACCTGCACGCAATCTGCACCCTATCTCCTTGTTCAACGGCGACGCGATTGCATGGCGCGTCGGCAATCAGGCTTCCGATCATCGGGAGACCTTCATGCGACGTCGCGGCACGCGCTTTTCCTTCCTCGCCAAGATCGCGGCGGTGGTGCCGTTGATCGCGGTGGCGGACATGCTCTTTAAGGGTGAGATCGGCTCCTGGCTGGGCGGCCTGATGCTGGCCTGGGTGCTCGCGCTGATCGTTGTGCGGCCCGCGCTTCGCCGTGGCCCGGCGCTGATTGCGGCCGGCATCGCCGCCGTCCTGGCGCTCGTCATGGCGGACGCGCCTGGCCCGCTCGGCTGGACGATGTTCTGGGTCGCGATCTCGATCGCCGCGCTGCTGCCCTATGCGGATGGCTTCGACGATGCGTGGCGCTGGGCGGTGCGTCTGGCGGCGCATGGCGTCACCGGCCCGCTCGCGCCGATCGTCGATCTGCTGCGCTTGTTGCGCCCGCGCCCGCATCGCGGACGGATCACGATCCGCGCGGTGGTGGCGATTCTCGCCTTGCCGATCGCGATGGGTGCGCTGTTCGTGGCGCTGTTCGCGACCGCCAACCCGCTGATCGCGCGCGCCTTCGATGCGATCCGCCTGCTGTCGCCCGGCGAAGTCGCCTTCTGGCTGGCGATGCTGGTGCTGCTCTGGCCCACTTTCCGCCCGAGCCGCTGGCCGACGCGCATCGTCACTATATTGCCCGATGCCGAGGTGACGCTGCCAGGCGCGTCGATGCCCTCGGTGCTGATCGCGCTCGGCCTGTTCAATGCGATCTTCGCGATCCAGAACGGGCTCGACATCGCCTTCCTGTGGAGCGGTGCGCCGCTGCCCGCCGGCACGACGATGGCGGATTATGCCCATCAGGGTGCCTATCCGCTGATCGCCACCGCGATCCTCGCCGGGGTGTTCGTGCTCGCGACGCTGAAGCCCGGTTCGGCCACAGCCTCCAATCCGACGATCCGCCGGCTGGTGATCCTGTGGGTGGGCCAGAATATCCTGCTCGTCGCCTCCTCGATCCTGCGCACCTGCGACTATATCGAGGCCTTCTCGCTGACCGGGCTGCGCATCGCCGCCTTGCTGTGGATGGGGCTGGTCGCGCTCGGCCTCGCGCTGATTCTGTGGCGGATGCTGACTGGCCGTAGCGCGCGATGGCTGATCAACGCCAATGCGCTCGCCGCGGCGATCGTGCTGTCGGTTTCCACGGTCGTCGACTGGGGCGCGGTGGCGGCGATCTGGAATGTTCGCCACGCACGCGAGGTGGTGGGCAGCGGGCCGGCGCTCGATCTCTGCTATCTCGACCGGCTCGGCTCCTCGGCGCTCCCCGCGCTGCTGGAGCTGGAGCAGCGTCCGCTGCCGCCATCGCTCAGGGCGCGGGTCGTCCGCGTGCGGCAGAACGTGATGACCGGGAGCTGGTCCCTTGATGATGAGGAGAGCCTCGTCACGCGGCAGGCGGATTGGCATAGCTGGACATGGCGCAATGCCCGCCGGCTGTCCCAGGCCGAAGCGATGGCCGGGCCGCAGGCGACGAAGCCAGTGTCCATGCCCGCCAACCTTTCTGGCTGGTCGTGCGACGGCAGCATCACGCTCGCCGCGCCGCCGAAGCCCGCCCATTGACCAAGGCGGCGAAGCCATGATCCAGTGCCCCATGCCCCGCAATATTCTCGTGGTCGACGACGATCCGCACATCCGCCAGCTGCTCGTCTTCGCGCTCGCCAAGGCGGGGCTGGACACGATCGAGGCCGAGGACGGCGAGGCGGCGCTGGCGCAGGGCCCGTGCGCACCTGCCGGACCTGATCGTGCTCGACATCAACATGCCGCGCATGGACGGGATCGAGGTCTGTCGGCGGCTGCGCGGGGAGGGCGATGTGCCCATCCTCTTCCTGTCCTCGCGCGACGACGAGATCGACCGGATCCTCGGCATCGAACTCGGTGCCGACGATTATGTCACAAAGCCGTTCAGTCCGCGCGAGGTGGTGGCCCGCGTCATGGCGGTTCTACGCCGGGTGAGCGGCCGCCCGCCCGAGGTCGAGCGGGCCGCGACGACGCTCAGGCATGGCCGGCTCACCCTCGATCCCGAAGGATGGCAGGCGCAATGGGGTGGGGAGGCCGTGGCGCTCACCGTCACCGAGTTCGGTATCCTGCGCACGCTGGCGGCGATGCCGTCCAAGGTGTTCAGCCGCGACGCGATCATCGACCGGTTGCGCGGCCCCGGCTTCGCGCTCACCGACCGGACGATCGACAGCCATGTCCGTAATCTGCGCGCCAAGTTCGCCGGCCACGGTGCCGAGGATCTGATCGAGACCCGGCCGGGCATCGGCTATCGCATCGGTGCCTGCGGCGGATGATCGAGGCGCTCAAGGCGCCGATCCGGCGGCACTGGCCGCGCCTCAGGCTGCGCACGATCCTGCTGCTGACGTTCGTGGCGGTGGCGGCGCTGCCCGGTTTCGGCGCGCTGTTCCTGCGCGTCTACGAGAATACGCTGGTCCGCCAGACCGAAGCCGAACTGGTCGCGCAGGGCGCGGCGCTGGCGGCCGTCGCCTCCGCTGACTGGCCGGGCGCACGACTACCGCCTGAGTCACTGCAACAACCGGTCGATCCGGATGGTGTCGCCGGCGGTACGCTTTCTACCATCGATCTGCGGACGACACCGATCTTGCCGGAACGGCCCGATCCGGTATCGTCCGCTTCTCCTCCGCGCGCCGATGCGCTGGCGGTGGCCGGTCGGATCGCCCCGATCCTTCGCGCCACCTCGCGGACGACGCTGGCCTCGATCCTGTTGCTCGATGCCGGGGGGCGCATCCTCACCGGGCCGAACAGCGGACGGAGCTATGCCGAATTGCCGGAGGTCGCCGATGCGCTTCACGGCGATCCCGATACCGTGCTCCGCCGCAACGGTGCCTATCGCCAGCGCTACGCGCTCGAATGGCTGAGCCGCGCGTCGGACCTGCGCATCCACCATGCCCGACCGGTGATCGTCGGCGGACATGTGGTGGGCGTGCTGCTGCTCTCGCGCTCGCCGCGCGCGCTGTTCCGGGGGCTGTATGAGGATCGTGGCAAGATCCTGCTGGGCATCGGCCTGATCTTCGGCGCGCTGGTCGTGCTGAGCGGGTTGCTCTCGCGCGGCATCAGCCGGCCGATCGAGGCGCTGAGCGAAGCGACCCGGCAGGTCGCGCTCGGGGACGGAGGAGTTCCGCAGGCGCCGCCGACGGCGGCTATCGAGATCCAGGCGCTCTACGCCGATTTCGCGCGCATGGCCGATGCGATCGCGCGCCGCTCGCTCTACCTGCGCGACTTCGCCCATGCGGTCAGCCACGAATTCAAGACGCCGCTTGCCGGCATCCGCGGCGCGATCGAGATCCTCGAGGATCATGGCGACGGCATGAGCGAGGCGGATCGCCACCGCTTCCAGTCCAACATCGCCGCCGACGCCGATCGCCTGGCGCTGCTCGTCACGAGGCTGCTGGAACTCGCGCGGGCCGACATGGCCGATGGGACGGAACAGGATGCGGCGGATCTGGCCGTCATTCTCCATCACGTCGCTGACGCCTGTCGCGCCGGCCGGTTCGCGGGGCGCTCCGCCGTCCGCTCGATCTCGGCGACACCGGGCAGGAAGGCGAGGATGCCGCCCTCCGCCTCATCCGCGAGCGCCTGCCGGCAGGCGGCGGCGACCGCATCCTCGATCCGCTGCGTCGAATCGCGGCCGAGGTAGCGATGCTCGATCGGGAAGCTGCGCCCCGCGCTCTCGATCAGCGGAGTTCCCTCTCCCATCAGCCGCCCGAAGCGTTCGCCGTCGAGCGTCGCCGACATCGCCACCAGCCGCAGATCGGGGCGGAGCGCGGCCTGGACATCGAGCGCGAGCGCGAGGCCGAAATCGCTGTCGAGGCTGCGCTCGTGCACCTCGTCGAACAGCACGGCCGAGACGCCCGCCAGCTCTGGGTCCGACTGGATGCGGTTGCGGAAGATGCCCTCGGTCAGCACCGTCACCCGCGTCGCGGCGGAGCGC
>BACX01000378.1 GCA_000333335.1 Sphingomonas-like bacterium B12
CATCCAGCCTCGCGTCGCGAACGCAGCAAGACGTAGCCCAGCGCGTCGGCCGCCATGCCGGCGATAATGGCCTGCTTCTCGCCGAAACGTTTGGTGGCGGGACCAGTGACGAAGGCTTGAGCGAGGGCGTGCAAGATTTGTCCGAACAGCGCGTTGGCCCAGGCGAACCACGGCCGGGTGAATTTGGCCGGATCGTCCTTGTCGAAGCTCTCGTGCATGAAGCCGGTGCCGCCGTGCGTGGTCTTGAGCCAGTGGAGGCACTGGCGGATGGTCGCATCGTCGTCGGCGTTCATCGCGCGGGTGATGATCGACATCGGCCAGATCTGGTCCTGCCCGATATGGGGGCCGCCGATGCCCTCGGCTGCCTTGCCCCTGTAGAAATAGGGATTGCGATCGCTCCACGCGAGCGCGGCGGTGCGGCGGAAGAGCGGGTCGTGGCGGTCGGCGGCGTCGATCAGCGCGAGGCCGGAGAGGCTCGGCACGTTGGCGTCGTCCATGAAGATCCAGTTGCCGAAGCCGTCCATCTCGTAGGCCCAGACCTGACTGCCCTTGCCGTCGGGGATCAGCGCGTGGGCCTTGAGCACGCCCTCAACCTCGGTCGCCAGCGCCTCGGCGTCTCGCGCGGAGGCGTCGTCGCCGCGCGCCTCGCGATGGACCTGCGCGATCTTGCGCAGCGCCGAGACGGCGAAGAGGTTGGACGGGATCAGGAAGGGATAGACGCAGGCGTCGTCCGAAGGCCGGAAGCCCGAATGGATCAGCCCGATCTTGCGCGTCGGCGCGCCGTAGCCGCCCATCGGCAGGCTGTCGGTGGGCGCCGCCGCCTTGCGCTGGAAATGATAGGGGCCGGGGCCGTCCTTGCGCTGCTGCATCCGGAAGGTCGCCACGGCGAGCCGCGCCCGCTGCGACCATGTGGCGTCGAACGGCACCTTGTCGCGCGTGCGCGTCCAGTAGCTGTGGGCGAGCCGCATCGTGTAGCAGAGAGAGTCGATCTCCCACTTCCGCTCGGCGACGCCGGGCTTCATGTCGGTGTCGTCGGTCTGAGACCAGTCGAGGTTCGACTTGGCCGCCGGATCCTTCATGAAGGCGTTGGCATAAGGGTCGATCAGGATGCAGCGTGCCTGCCGCTGGATGAGGCCGCGATACATCTGCCGCAGTTCGGCATCCTGCGCCGCGAGGTGGACGTAGGGCTGCACCTGCGCCGAGCTGTCACGCAGCCACATGGCGGTGATGTCGCCGGTGATGATGAAGGTGTCGGGCCTGCCGTCGACGCTGCCCGTCTCGACCGTGGTGTCGAGTGTGTTCGGGTAGCAATTCTCGAACAGCCAGGCGAGTTCGGGATCGCCGATCCTGCGCTTCACCCGCGCGATCTCGGCCTCCACCGCCTTGCTGACGAAGCGACGCTGGCCGACGGGCGGGCGCTTGGTGGCGAAGGCGGGAGCGGCGGCGCGCAGGGGGAGGGTGGTGGCGGCCGCCAGCGCGCCCGCGCCGGCGAGGACGGTGCGACGGTCCATCATTTCGCCGCCGCCGTCATCGAGAAGGGCACCGCCGCCTTGCTTGCGCCCCAGGCCTTGTTCGGTGTCGGCCCCATCACGAAGCGCAGCGTGCCGCCCTGCGAGAGCGCGTCGTGGGTCAGGTAAGTCTTGTCCACCGGCTTGCCGTTCAGGCTCACCGACTGGATGTAGACGTTGGCCGGGCCATTGTTCTGCGCGTCGATCGTCAGCATCTTGCCGCCCGGCATCTTCAGCGTGGCGGTGCGGAACAGCGGGCTGCCGATCGCATATTGGCCCACCGCCGGCGTCACCGGGTAGAAGCCGAGCGCCGAGAAAACGTACCAGGCCGATGTCTGGCCGTTATCCTCGTCACCCGGATAGCCGTCCGGCACCGCGGCGTAGAGCCGCTTCATCACGTCGCGCGCATGATATTGCGCCTTCCACGGCTGGCCGGGCCAGTCGTAGAGATAGATCATGTGCTGGATCGGCTGGTTGCCGTGCGCATACTGGCCCATGTCGACGATCTGCATCTCGCGGATCTCGTGGATCGTCGTGCCGTAATAGCTGTCGTCGAACACCGGCGGGGTGGTCCACACCGAATCCAGCCGGTCGATGAATTTCCGGTCGCCGCCCATCAGGTCGATCAGGCCCTGCACGTCCTGCATCACCGCCCAGCTATAGTGCCAGGCATTGCCCTCGGTGAAGGCGTCGCCCCATTTGAACGGGTTGTAGGGCGTCTCCCACGAACCGTCCTTGTTGCGGCCGCGCATCCAGCCGGTCTGCGGATCGTAGAGCTTGCGGTAATTCTGCGCGTGGCTCTGGTAGAGCGCCACGTCGCCGGTCTTGCCCAGCGCTTTCGCCATCTGCGAGATCGAGAAATCGGCAGTCGAATATTCGAGCGTGCGCGCGGCATTCTCGTTGATGCCGACGTCGTAAGGCACGTAGCCGAGTTTGTTATAGTAATCGACGCCCTCGCGACCCTCGGCCGAGATCGTCTCGCCCTTCTTGTCCATCGGGCGGCCGGTGCCGACCGTCGCGTTCTTGATCATCGCCTGATAGGCCGTCTCGGCGTCGAAGCCGCGCACGCCGTTGGCATAGGCATCGGCGATGATGTTCGCCGAGTTGGAGCCGATCATCACGTCGCGATAGCCGGGGCTCGCCCATTCGGGCAGCCAGCCGCCTTCCTTGTAGGTGTTGACGAGGCCCTGCATCATCTCGCTGTCGCGCTCCGGGTACATCAGCGCGAAGTACGGGAAGACGGCGCGCCACGTGTCCCAGAAGCCGTTGTCGGTGTAGAGGAAGCCGGGGTGCACCTTCCCGTCGTAGGGGCTGTAGTGAACGGGCTTCCCGTCCGCCCCGATCTCGAAGAACATGCGCGGGAATTGCAGCATCCGGTAGAGCGCCGAATAGAAGGTGCGGCGGTTGTCGAGGTCCGGGTCGCCGATCTGGACGCGGCCCAGTTCCTTCTCCCACTCGGCCTTCGCCTTGGCCTCGGTCTGGTCGAAACTGTCCTTGCCGATCTCGGTGTCGAGATTGCGCTGGGCCTGCTCGGGGCTGATGAAGGAGGAGGCGATGCGGACATGCACCTGCTGGCCGTCCTTCGTCCTGAACGACACCACCGCGCCGACATGCTTGCCGTCCTGCGCCAGCGTGTCGGCGAGCTTCTGGTCGTCGCCCCAGCTCTGGCTGACGGTGAAGGGCGTGTCGAACTCGGCGACGAAATAGTTCTTGAAGTTGTCTGGCACGCCGCCGCTGTTGTTGCTGACGGTGCCGGTGATGCGGCGGTGGGCGGGGTCGATCTTGATCGACGATCCGCCATTCTGCCCGTCGATCAGGATGTGGGCGTCGTCGCTCTTGGGGAAGGTGAAGCGGAACTGCGCGGCGCGGTTGGCCGGCGTCACTTCGGCGGTGGTGTCGTAGTCGGCGAGGTAGACCTTGTAGCTGTAGGGGTGCGATTCCTCGGCCTTGTGGCTGAACCAGCTGGCGCGCTCCTGCTGGTCGATCTTCACCGGCCCCGTCTCCGCGAACAAAGCGAAGGCGGCATAGTCGTTCATCCAGGGGCTGGGCTGGTGGGTCTGCTTGATGCCGTTGATCTTTTCAGCATCGTAGGTGTAGCCCCAGCCGCTGCCCATCTTGCCGGTCACCGGCGTCCAGCTGTTCATGCCCCACGGCACCGCGACCGCCGGATAGGTGTTGCCGTAGGAGAGCTTGGGGTTCGACGCGGTGCCCATCAGCGGGTTGACCATGTCGGCCACCGAGGTCGGGATCTCGGCGTGCGTGGCCGAAGCGAGCGACAGGATCGTGCCGGCTTGGAGGAGGGCGCGGACGATCTTGCGGTTCACTGGGAAGCTCCTTTCAGGGGGCGGGGATCAGGCCCGCTGTTAGTCATTACGACGGGGCGGATGGTGCCGTCGGCGTTGAAGATCATCTTGTCGATGGCGAGCTGGCGATGCTCGCCCTTGTCGTCGTCGAGCGGGCGGCGGTGATAGACGATATACCAGTCGTCGGTGCCGGGAATGTTGACCACCGAATGATGGCCGGCACCGCGTGCGATGTGGAAATCCTGCGCGAGGATCGTCCCCATCGGCCTGAACGGCCCCGTCGCGCTCGGTCCCATCGCGTAGGCGACGCGATAGTCCGGCCCGGTCCATCCGCCTTCCGACCACATCAGGTAATAGACGCCCTTGCGCTTGATGAGGAACGAACCCTCGACATAGCCGGGTGGCGTGATCTCCTTCCACGTCGTGCCGTCGGGGTAGGGCAATACGTGGCGCAGGTCCTTGCTCAGCCGCACGACGTTGCAATGGCCCCAGCCGCCGTAGAACAGGTAGACCTGCCCGTCGTCGTCGCGGAACACGAAGGGGTCGATCGGCTGCGCGCCGTTGTGGAAGGCGCCGATCAGCGGCTTGCCGATCGCGTCCTTGAACGGGCCGCCGGGCGTGTCGGCGACGGCGAGACCGATGCCGCCGACTTCCTTGTCGCTCTGGATGTCGTTGGCGCCGAAGAAGATGTAATATTTGCCGCCCGCCTCGATCACCGAGGGCGCCCAGACGGCATAGGCGGCCCACTTCACGTTGGCGACGTCGAGGACATGCTCGTGCTTCGTCCAGTGGACGAGATCGGGCGAAGAGAAGGCGTTGAAGAAGGTCTGCTGGTTGTAGGACGGGCGGACATGCTTGCCGTTGCGCGCCTGGATCTGCGCGGGGCTGAAGTGCGGCGAGACGTCGGGCTTGCCGAAATCGTCCGAATAGGTCGGGTAGATCCAGTATCGATGATCGAGGATGCGGATCTCGGGATCGGCATACCAGCCCGGCACGATCGGGTTCTTCGCAGGCGCTGGCGCTGCGATCGCAGCCAGCATGACGGCCCACCATCCGATCCCGCGCATCCGTCTCACCCACCCCCTCCGATCAGAAAAAAGCGCGGCACCGCAAGGGGGAGCGGTGCCGCGCCGGCGCTGTTCGGGGATCAGCGCCGCGTCAGAAGTTCCACTGGACGCCGGCATAGAAGCGACGGCCGGTATATTGCGCCGAATAGAAGCGGTCCTTGGTGTCGCTGCCGAGGTGCGCGTACTGCGTTTCCTTGGTCAGGTTGATGATCGAACCCGTCAGCTGGATGTGCGGCGTGATGTTGTACGCCACGTTGAGATCGAACTGCTGGTAAGGGTCGTTGTAGACGTTCAGGCCCGAAACCAGCCCCTCGACCTGCTGACCGCGACGATTGTACGAGATGCGCGCCAGGATGCCGTGCTTCTCATAGAAGATCGAGGCGTTCCACTGGGTCTTCGCGCTGCCGACCAGCGGCGAGGTGCCGAGGTTCGCGCCGCCGAGCGTCACCGCAGCGGCCGACGTGTGGTTGAAGGTGAAGTTCACCTGCGCGCCCAGGCCGAAATCGAAGGTGTGCTGGGCATAGGCCTCGACACCTTCCGAAACCGCGCTCGCGCCGTTGGTGTTGGTGGAATATTGCTGCACCAGCACCTGCTGGCCGTTCACCGTCTGGGTGAGATCGGCGACCACCGGCACGATGAAATTCTTCACGTCCTTGCGGAACAGCGACACTCCGACAACCGAGCCACGATGGAAATACCATTCGAGGCCGAGGTCGTAATCCCAGGCCGAGAAGGGCTGAGGTTGAAATTGCCGCCATTGCCGAACCAGCCGGCGCGCTCGCCGAACTGCTGGCGATCCGCCGCATAGGCGGCGTCGTTGAGGGTCAGCGAACGGGCCGAGGCAAGGTCGTCGAAATTGGGCCGCGCCACCACCTTGGAAACCGCCGCGCGGGCCAGCAGCTTGTCGCTGATGTTCCAGGCGACGTTGAAGCTCGGCAGGATGTCCGTGTATTTCTTGTTCTCGTTGTTCGAGAAGAAGGAGCGGATCTGGCGCTGGGCCTGCGGGATCACCGCGCAATTGCCATCCCCGCCGATCTGGTTGCTGCCGTCGGGATTCTTGTAGCAATAAGCCGTATTCTCATAGACCGTGTCGGTCGAAACGCCGGACTGCTCGGTGTTGACGATGCGAACGCCGATATTGCCGCGCACCGGCCCAGCCTGGAAATTGGCCTGTGCGTAGCCGGCCCAGATCTTTTCGTGGATGTCGTACCGGTTCTGCGGCTGCGGCACCTTGGTCGCCTGGCCGTAGGTGGTGTTGAGGTAGGAGATATACTTCTGCATGTCGATCGCCGGGAAGGCGTTCGTGTTGAAGCCGCCCGCGATGTTGCCGACATTGTAGAAGAAGTCGCCCTCGGCATAGGAACCGGCCGGCAGATCCTGGAAGCGGGTCTGCGTCGCCGGATCGACATACCAGTCGAGCTCGCCCGTCGTACGCTTGATGGTGCTGAGGCGCCACTTGCCGCCGACCTGGATCGACTTGAGGAAGCCGTCGAACTTCCGCGTCACGTCGATCTGGGCGTAGCGCTGTTCGATCGTGGCGTTGGTGTAGCCCGATCCGGTCGAGCCCTGATCGACCTGGGCGATGCCGTTCTGCAGGTTCTGGATCAGGTTGTCGGAGAAGGTGTCGGTCAGGTGGCCGTTGCTGAAGTCCCACTGGCTCAGCGCGTTGCCGTTCTGCGTCACGGTGCCGGTCAGGCGCGGCTTGGCGGCGACGTAGAATTGCTCCGAAGGGCCGCCGGTCGCACGCGTCCAGCCGGCGACGCCGGAGATCTCCAGCCGGTCCTTCGACCATTCGACATGGGTTTCCAGCGTGTTCGAGACGTCCTTCTCCTTGGAGTAGGTGTCCTGAATCTGCGGGGTTTCCATCGTGCAGGGGGTGGCGTTCGCGAGGCAGCCCGTTCCCGCCGCCGGCAGCGCGAAGGTCGCCGACTCCATGATCGTGCCGCTCTTGTCGAACTTGGCATTGGTGAAGAAGCCGTCGCCATAGCCCCATTCGGGGATCTTCACGTTGTTGTTGATGGTATTGTGGTTCAACTGGAAGCGGAAATAATTGGTGGTGATGTGCAGGTTGTCGGTGGGCTTCAGCTCCAGCGTGGCCTGGATACCCAGCCGCTTGCGCTGATCGATCTTGACCGTTTCGTCGACCGACTGCGGCGCCCAATAGCCGTTATAGTGCGTGCCGCCGACAGTGGTCTCGCCCTTGTTCTCGGACCAGTAGGTGACGGCCGAATCGTTGGCGAAGGTGTTGCCGTTGACGTCCGTCGCCGGCGTGCCGCCGTCGCGCCCGCCATCGGCCCACCACTGCCAGCTCTCGGTGCCGGCATCCATCTCGCGATCGGTACGCTTCTGGTAGGTCGCGCCGACCAGGAAGCCGATCGTGCCTTCCTCGTTGTGCCAAGAGAGCTGGCCGCCGAAATTGGGCTCGGCCTTCTTGGTGACGTCCGCGTAGGTGCCTTCGGCCGAAACGAAGCCCGACCAGGGTTCGAGGCTGAGCGGCTGACGGGTGTGGAGGATGATCGTGCCGCCGATGCCGCCTTCGTCGAGGCGCGCTTCGGGCGACTTGTAGACGTCGACGCTGCCGATCATGTTGGACGGCAGCAGCAGATAGTTGAACGAGCGCGAGGGATCGCCGGTGTCGGCGGTGGCGATATAGTTGCCGTTGAGCTCGGTCAGCGTCAGGTCGGACGAGAGGCCGCGGATGCTGACGCTCTTGCCCTCGCCGCCGTCGCGATCGACGATCACGCCCGGCACGCGCTGCAGCGAGTCCGCCACGTTCTTGTCGGGAAACTTGCCGACATCCTGGGCGGTGATCACGTCGATGAAGGCGTTGGCTTCGCGCTTGCGGTTGAGGCTGGCCTCGAGCGACTTACGGTAGCCGTTGACGACGATCTCGCCGGCGCCGCTCTTCGCCGTGTCGGCCGGTGCGGGCGGGGCCGAAGTGGCGGCCTGCGCGGTGACGATCGGGCTGGGTGCGGGCTGGGCGGCATCCTGCGCACAGGCGATTCCGGAGACGGCCGCGGTGGTGCTGACGCCGAGCAGAAGCCGCGCGATGGCGCGGCGGGATGCCTGAGCACCGGATAGACGACGAGCGTTCATTTCAGACAGTCCCTCCCTCTGGACGCGGCCAATCCGGCCACGCCTGTTTTGTTGTTGCGCCGCCCATTGCCCCGGTTGCCCGAAGCGGACGCCACTGGGGCGGCGTTTGTCACATGATTTCAGAATATAAAAAGCAATTTGTCAATTGGATGTATCGTGGCGCTGTGGGCGATCTGCAAAAAATTTTCAAGATACTGATATAAATGATGATTATTGGGATGTGTTGACCGGATGCACTCCGCCCGTTGCGCGTGAAATGACCTCGGCGAGGCGTCTCACCGCTGAAATGTTGCAGGAATCACGCAGCAGCGAGGTGCAATATGCCCCGCTCTCTCAGCGGCCGGCGGCCGCCACGGCAGGAGGGGGCGGCCACCTCGGAACGGGCGTCAGCGCTTGGCGTCCGCCTCCCACAGCGGCGCCGCGATCTTGGCGAGGTCAGCGGCGGGCGCCTTGGGGACAGCGCGGTCGTAGGTCAACAGGCCGTTGATCTCGTCCTCGACATCGGTGGTCTGGGTGTAGACCGAGCCGCTCAGCCCGTTCTCGCGCGCCTGTCGCACCACTTCGCCCAGCTTGCGACGATAGCGGGCGAGATAGTCGGCGGAATCCTTGGCCGACTGATAGCCCCAATTGTCCTTGCTCGGCCGCCAGACGTGGCCCGGAATGGCCATGCCGATGCCGCCATATTCGCCGATCCCGATGGCGCGGACGCTCTGGCGGGTGGGGGTGTGGGGCACGTCCTCATAGGTGTGGATATCGAACACGTCGGAGACGTTCGGCGCCACGTCCGACCAGCCGCTGTCCGCGTCGACGAGGCGCGTCGGGTCCATGCCCTTCACGTATCGCGCGAGCGTGGCGCTATCGTACTGACCCCAGCCTTCGTTGTTGACCACCCACAGCACGATCGACGGGAAGGGCCGCAGTTCGCCGACCATGCGGGTCAGCTCGTTCTGGTTCTCGGCCATCATGTCGGACGACATCACCGCCTGCGCCTGGCTGGTGCCGGTGATGAACTGGTCCTCGCCGCCGCCCGACGGCATGTCCTGCCAGATCAGCATGCCGAGATGGTCGGCGTCGTAATAATATCGCGCGGGCTCCACCTTGATGTGCTTGCGGACCATGTTGAAGCCGGCCGACTTCAGGAAGACGAGGTCGCTCTTCATCGCCTCTTCGGACGGCGGGGTGAGCAGGCCGTCGGGCCACCAGCCCTGATCGAGCGTGCCGTTGTTGAACAGCGGCTTGTTGTTGAGCAGGATCATCGGCTGGCCGGCGATCGTGCCGGGACCGACCGAGACCTTGCGCATGCCGAAATAGGTCTCGACCTTGTCGCGCACCGCGCCGGTCGGCTGGGCCGCCGCGTATGTCTCGTCCTCGCGCTTCGTGAAGCGCGCGTCGTAGGCATTGTGGTCGCGATCGGCGATGCCCGCATACGGATCTTTCACCGTCACCAGCTCTGCGGTGAGATCGTAGAGGAAGGGATCGTCGGGCGACCACAGGTGCGCGTTCGGGATCGCCAAAGTCGCGCGGCGGTTGGCGCGGATCAGCGTGCTGGCGATCACCTTGCCTCTGGACGAGGCGGTGATACGCACAGCGTCGGTGTCGTTCGCCCAGCCGCTGAGCGCCACCGCGACGTCGAGCGTGCCGCGATCGATGTCGGGCGTCGCGCGCACGTCGGCGATGTGGAGCGGGGGCACCGGCTCCAGCCACACCGTCTGCCAGATGCCGCTCGACGCGGTGTACCAGATGCCGTGCGGATCGAGCGACTGCTTGCCGCGCGGCTGGCTGCCGGCTGACGTCGGGTCGGCGACCTGCACGACGACCTCGTTCTCGCCGGGCTTCAAGGCGGCGGTGATGTCGAAGCCGAAGGCGTCCGACCCGCCTTTGTGCGCGCCAACGGGCGCGCCGTTCACCCAGACGATCGCCTCGTAATCGACGGCGCCGAAATTGAGCATGACGTGCTGCCCGGCCCAGTCCGCCGGCACGGTGAAGCTGCGGCGATACCACACGCGGTCATCGGGCAGCACCTTGCGCGCGACGCGCGACAGCTTCGATTCGACGGGGAAGGGGACGAGGATCTCGCCGTCCATTCGCGCGGGCTGCGGCGCGGATGCCTTGGCGATCGCGTACTGCCACAGGCCATTGAGGTTCTTCCACGCACCGCGCTTCAGCTGTGGGCGAGGATAGCTTTGCCAAACATTGTCCGGCGTCACCTGCTTGCCCCAGCGGGTCATCAGGTCGCTGGTGTAGACATGATCGTCCGCCAGTGCGGGGCTGGCGACGGCGAGCAGCCCGAAGGCGAGGGCCAGCGTGGTTCGTTCGATCAGTCTGTGCATGTCCTCGCCTGTTGTTATGCGGCCTCAGGCCGTGTCTTCGATGACCCCGCCTGTCGGGGCCTTCCAGAGCGCTCCCGGCTTGGGGAGCAGGAAGTGGCTGAACGGCAGGATCGCGGCGCCGACGGCGGGTGCGTCCTCCGAAAGCGCGGCGCGCGCCACCGGGGCGAGCGTCGGAAGCTGACCGGCATGATCGCGCAGCAATGCGTTGGTGCGATCGGCGAGTTGCTCGACGAGGCGGCCGGGCAGGCGGCCGCCCATCAGCACCATCGCCGGGTTGATCAGGCAGTTCACCGCGTCGAGCGGACCGCAGAGCTGCGTCGCGGCCTGCTCGATCCACTCGGCGACGCAGGCGTCAAGCTTGGGCGCGGGCGTGTAGTCCCCCATCACGTCGGAAAGCTTGAAGCGCTTCGTCGCCAGATGCGGGCGAAACCGGAGAGCGAGACGAAGCGTCTGGATCTGCTCCCCCGGGCCATCGGGGCCGGCGACGCGCATGAGCCCCAGTTGCCGGGAGCGCCGGGCGGCGCCGCGCACATAGGCGCCGTCGATCACCAAGCCGCCGCCGAGACCGGAGGAGACGAGGATGTAGAAGAAGCTGCTGTCCTCTGGCCGAGCCCGAGCTGCATCTCGCCCATCGCCGCCGCTGCCGCATCGTTCTCGACGAAGACGGGCAGGGCGAACGGCTCGGCGAACAATGCCGCGAGATCGATGCTTTCCCACTGCGCGTAATCGGCCGGGCGGCCCGGCAGGTCGACCGATCCGAGATCGTCGGGCGCCGCGACGCCGATGCCGATCAGCTTCGACTTGTCGACCTTGGCGCTCTTCAGCATCGCCTTGATCGACTTGCGGTAGAAGGAGCGAACATAATCGGGAAGCGCGAAATCCACGTTCGCGGTGGCGCGCGCCAGCGTCTCGCCCGCGAAATCGACGAGCACGATCGTGATGTGATCGCGATCGATGTTGACGCCGATCGAATGGCAGGCATCGCGCCGCACGACCAGCTTGGTTGGCGGCTGGCCGCGCCCGCCGCGTCGCTGGCCGGCCTCCTCGATCAGCCCCTCGTCGAGCAGGCGCCGGGTGATGTTGGCGATGGCCGGCGCGGTGAGGCCGGTGATGCCGGCCAGCTCGACGCGGGTCAGCGATCCGCAGACCCGGATCGCGTGCAGCGTCACGCGCTGGTTGTGATCGGCCGCGCGTTCCAGATTGGTGCCGGAAAGGCGCGGGCGGGTGCGGGGCGGGCTGGCGGTCATGCTGCGCAACCGGCGGAAAGAGGCAGGAAAAAGCGGAACTGTGTCGTCATGGGCCACCGAAAGACTGATCCGATGGCGGACAGGTAGCACAGAGATTGACGGGAAGATTGCAGAACGGTGGCGCAGCCGCGATGATCGTCATCGGCAACAAAGCGCGACGATCGCCCCCTCATCCTCCCCACTTCCTCCCATTGAATTATGCAAATTGATGTATTAATCGAGATGCGAACCTGCGCAAGCCTTTAACGAAGAAACGCCGCCGGCTTTTCGGCGGCCGGCGCGCGGCGAAGGGGAGATGGATGCGTTTCGACAGGCGGTTCGGCTGCGCGCGATCGGCAATCCGATGAACGTTCAGAAGCGGGGTGTCGGCACCCATGACAGCAGTCCGTCGTCGCTGCCCTTCGCCGGTGTCGAATTGGGCGGCACCAAATGCGTCTGCACATTGGCGCACGGGCCGGAGCTGATTCTCGATCAGCGCACGGTGCCTACGACGATCCCGGCAGAGACGCTGCCGGCGATCCTTGCCATCCTTGAGGAATGGCATGACGGGTTCGGTTTCGCGGCGCTGGGCATCGCATCGTTCGGGCCGCTCGATCTCGATCCGGTGTCCGCCGGCTATGGCCGCATCCTCGCCACCAACAAGCCCGGCTGGCCGGGCACCGATGTGCGCGGAATCCTGTCCCGCGCCTTTCCGGTTCCGGTCGGCTTCGACACCGACGTCAACGGCGCGGCGCTCGCCGAGATACGCTGGGGCTGTGCGGAAGGCATGGCGGATTTCGCCTATGTCACCGTCGGCACCGGCGTGGGTGTGGGCCTGATCGTTCACGGCAAGCCGACGCGCGGCACCGGGCATAGCGAGATCGGGCATCTGCGCGTGCCGCGCCTGCCCGGTGACGCGGTGCCCAGCGTCTGCAGCTTCCACGACGATTGCGTCGAGGGGCTGGCCTCGGGCAGCGCGCTCGCCGCGCGGCTCGGCGGGCGTGCCGTCGATGAGGTTCCGGCCGACGATCCTGTGTGGGAGCCGATCGTCGCCGCACTCGCCGCCATGGGCCATGCGGTGGCCTGCACGACCGGGCCGCGCCGGATCGCGATCGGTGGCGGCGTGCTGAACGGGCAGGCGCATCTGCTGCCGCGCATCGACGCGGCGCTGCGCGAAAGCATGGGCGGCTACATGCCGCTGCCACCGGCCGGCGAATATGTGGTCGCACCGAAGCTGGGCGGCCTCGCCGGCCCGCTCGGATCGATCGCGCTGGCGATCGAGGCGCAGACGGTCTGAAGGAGAAACGCGCGTGACGATGAAGCGGGGATGCTGGGCCATGCTGGCGACGGCGACGATCACGGCACCGCTGTTGGCCGCACCGCCCGCCGATCCGGCCGGGCTGGTCAACCCCTTCATCGGCACGACCAACGGCGGCAACGAATTCCCCGGCGCGGTCCTGCCCTTCGGCATGGTGTCGTTCAGCCCGGAGGAGACGCCGCTTCCGGGCAGCGGCCTGGTCGTCGCGGCGCCGGGCGGATATGAGTGGCGCTCCAACGGCGTGCGCGGCTTCGGCCTCGCCCATGTCTCCGGATCGGGCTGCGCGGGTGCGGGCGGCGATATTCCGATCATGCCCGTCACCCGCTCGGTCGAGACCTCGCCCTCCGCGCCGGGCGGCGGCAATCTCTACGCGGCCTATCTCGATCACGCGAAGGAGCAGGCCAGCCCCGGCGCCTATTCCGCGCGGCTGGGCAACGGCGTCGCGGTCGATCTTTCCGCGACGCTGCGCACCGGCGTCGCTCGCTTCGCCTTCCCCGAAGACAAGCCCGCCAACCTGCTGTTCCGCACCTCGGATACCGAGGTCGGCTCCAGCGACGCGACCATCCACATCGACGCTGCGCACCGCACCGTCTCGGGTACGGTCACCAGCGGCAATTTCTGCGGCTATCTCTCGCCCGACCGGCGGCAGAGCTATTACACGCTCCACTTCGTCGCGGTATTCGATCGCGACTTCAAGGTGGGCGGCACCTGGATCGACGGCGACGTCCACGCGGGCGCCACCGACGCGAAGGGCGGCACCGGCTACGGCAGCGACGGCTTCCCCGTGCCGGGCAAGGGATCGGGCGGCTGGATCAGCTTCGACGCGGGCGCCCCGGTCACCATGCGGGTCGGCATCTCCTATGTCGACGAGGCCGGCGCGCGCGCCAATCTGACACGCGAGAGCCCGGCCGGCACCGGCCTCGACGCCACCCGCACTGCCGCCCGAGCCGCCTGGAACCGCGAACTCGGTCGCATCGCGATCGAGGGCGGCACCGACGACGAGCGCACCGTCTTCACCACCGCACTCTACCATTCGCTGATCGATCCCAGCATCGCGAGTGACGTCGACGGGCGCTATCGCGGTATGGACGGCGCGATCCACCGCCTGGGTGGTCGCCAGCAGGCCCAATATGCCAATTTCTCGGGCTGGGACGTCTATCGTTCGCAGCTCCAGCTGGTGACGATGCTGGACCCGAAGATCGGCTCCGACATCGCGCAGTCGCTGCTCAACCAGGCCGACCAGAATGGCGGCGTCTGGGATCGCTGGACGCACATGACCGGCGCGACCGGCGTGATGAACGGCGACCCGTCCGCGCCCGCCATCGCCGCCATCTACGCCTTCGGTGGCCGCGAGTTTGACGTGCGCCGCGCCTACGCCTCGTTGCTCAAGGCGGCGACCGTGCCCAACGCCAAGGATCTCAGCCGCACCGGTTGCCCGGTGCTCTGCGTCGGCCAGCGGCCCGGCCTCGATCAGTGGCTGTCGCTCCACTACATGCCGGCCGGTGCGCCCGGCTGGGGATCGTGTCCGACACGCTGGAGATGGCCGCGGCGGACTTCGGCCTCGCGCAGCTCGCCGGAATGCTCGGCGACAAGCCCAACGAGCGCCGCTTTCTCGATCGTGCCGGCTGGTGGCGCAATCTCGTCCATCCGACCTCGGGCTACATCCAGCCGCGCCGTCCGGACGGGAGCTGGCTGCCCTTCGATCCCGCCTCCGACGACGAGTTCGTCGAGGGCAGCGGCGCACAATATCGCTGGATGGTGCCGTTCGACCCGGCCGGGCTGTTCGCCGCGATCGGCGGCCGCGACAAGGCGATGGCCGCGCTCGACGGCTTCTTTCACGATGACAAGGGAGACTGGGCGGTTACCAAGTCGGGGCCGCTCCATGCCGAGCTGGACAACGAACCCTCGATCGCCTCACCCTGGCTCTACGATTTCGCGGGCGCGCCGTGGAAGACGCAAGGGGCGGTGCGCGAGGCGATGCGGCGGATCTGGACCAACCGCCCCAACGGCATTTCCGGCAATGACGATCTCGGCGAGATGTCGTCCTGGTACGTCTGGTCGGCGATGGGGCTGTATCCGCTCTATCCGGGGCGCACCGATCTGGTGGTGGGCAGCCCGCTGTTCCGCGACATCCGCATCGACCGGCCCGGCGGCGCGATCCATATCGTCGGCGACGGGGCGGCGGGCGATGCTCCCTATGTCCATGCGCTGACGGTCGACGGTCACGCCACGACCCGCCCGTGGATCGCGCCGGATCAGTTGAAGCGCGGTGGCGAGTTGCGCTTCACTTTGTCCGCCGATCCCGACAAGGGCTGGGGCGCGGCGCCCGCCGACGCGCCGCCGTCCTATCCGCCGCCCGGATCGGGCACCCGCCGATAGCGATCAGGAGGCGAAGCGCCGCAGCTCGTGCATGCTGACGTCGGGCAGGCCGGCGCGGTTGCGCGCCGCGTCCCAGCTCTTGAAGATCGAGCGATAGGGCTTCTTCGTGCGCGGGTTGGCAATGACGTGCGGGCATCCGTCCCAGCGCGGCAGCCGCGAGATCACGGCGATCGCCTCGGCGTTCAGCGGCATGGCTTCGGTCTCGCCATTTTCGCCCGCGACCAGCCAGGTGCGCTCGGCCAGATCGATGTCCTCCCACCGCGCGCCGAGCAACTCGCGGACGCGCAGCCGGGTCGATAGCAGCAGGCCGACGATCGCCCCGAGATGGACGTTGTGGCTCGCGTCCGCCGCCTCGCGGAGGCGGGCGATGTCATCGCTTTCCAGCGGACGGTCGCGTTCGTCGCGTTGCGCGAACTGGCGCTGGATCGGGTTGATCTCGGCGCCCGCGACACCCCAGCGCTTCGCCAGAACGAACATGTAGTTCATCATGCCGCGCAGGCGCCCTGCCATGGCGGGGCCTTGCCCTTGCTTCGCCGTCACCGCGTCGAGCCAGCCGGCGACATCGGCAAAGGCCATCTCGTCGAGGCGGAAGCGGCCGAATTGCGGCACGACATAGGTGCGTAGCCACTCCTCATGGACTTGCCGCGTCCGACCGCAACCAGCGAGGTGATCGAGGTAGCGGGTCACGAACGTCTTCACCGTGGGCGGCGCGTGCGGATCGTCCTGCGTGCCGGCGACCGCCCAGGCCGGCAATTCCGGCGCGACGAGGTTGATGCCCAGCCGATCGGCGATCTGCTCGGCGGACGGCGGCACCGCCTCCTGCCAGAGTTGCACCGTCTGTTCCACGCCGCCGGACGGCAGGCCGAGCCGCGCCAGCGTGCGGGCCGAGACGCGCTGGCTGGTGCACAGCCCGCCATTGCCGTCACCGACCAGCGGCAGGCCGAACTCCCAGTTCCTTGCCGAGCAGCCGCACCTCGTCCTTGAACAATTCGCGCAGCGGCTCGACGAGCTTGAGGTCCATCCGCTCGGGGAGGCCGCCGACATTGTGGTGGCTCTTGATCGTCACCGACGGTCCGCCCGAGAAGCTGACGCTCTCGATCACGTCCGGATAGAGCGTGCCCTGCGCGAGGAATTCGGCGCCGCCGATCTTCTTCGCCTCTTCCTCGAACACCTCGATGAAGGTCTTGCCGATGAACTTGCGCTTGGCCTCCGGATCGGTGACGCCGGCGAGGCCGTTCAGGAACAGGGTCTCCGCGTTCACGTGGACCAGCGGAATGTTGTAGTGGTTGCGGAACAGGCTAACGACCTGCTCGCTCTCGCCCGCGCGCATCAGGCCGTGATCGACATAGACGCAGGTGAGCTGGTCGCCGATCGCCTCGTGGATCANGACCGCGGCGACCGAAGAGTCGACGCCGCCCGACAGGCCGCAGATCACCTTGGCGAAGCCGGACTGCTTCGGGATTTNCTCGATCTGGGGCGCGGAAAACCGCATCGTCCATTCGCGCCAGCCC
>BACX01000377.1 GCA_000333335.1 Sphingomonas-like bacterium B12
TCCTCGCTCATGCCCCCGTTGCCGACCTCCAGCATGTCGGGGTCGTTCCAGCCGCCGGGGCCGGCGTNGGCGGGGTCGCCATCCTTGTCGAAGCCGATCGCGGCCATCGAGGCATATGTGTCCTCGATATCGCCGGTGGTGCGCCACAGATGCCCGCNGACGTCGCGGCCCCAGGTGCCGACCCGGTCGCGCCCATATTGGCAGAGGCTGTAGACGATCGGCCGCCCGGTCGCGCGCAGCGCCTGCCCCATCTGCTGATAGGCGAGCTTCACCTCGGCCGCCGTGCGATAGATGCCCTCGCCCGAGCAGAGATCGTATTTCAGATAGTCGACGCCCCACACCGCATAGGTCTTGGCATCCTGCGCGACATGGCCGTAGCTGCCGGTGAAGCCCGCGCAGGTCTTCGGGCCGGGCGAGCTGTAGATGCCGATCTTCAGGCCCCTGGCGTGGACGTAGTCGGCCAGCGCCTTCATGTCGGGGAACCGGGCATTGGGGCGGATCGCGCCGTCCGGCCCGCGCGTGCCCTGCCAGCCGTCGTCGATGTTGACGTAGGTGTAGCCCGCATCGCGCAGGCCGGAGCTGACGAGATGGTCGGCGATCTGGCGCACCGTCTTGTCGTCGATCGCGGCGGCGAAGCGGTTCCAGCTCGACCAGCCCATCGGCGGCGTCGCGGCGAGGCCGTCGGGCCTGAGCATCTGCGGCGCGGGTAGGGGGGAGACCGGGAAGGCGAGGCGCTGCGCATCGGCGGTCGTACCGCGCCGCGCCGTCTCGTCGACATGACGCTCCCAGATGTCCCCGGTGACATGGAGGCCGCCGCCGGAGAGCGTCGCGGTCCATGTCTTGGGCGGCAGGCGGGGGTTGCCGTTGTCGATCTGGAAGCTCGCCTTGCCGCCCGTCACGTCCAGCGCGCGCATCGGCACGTCGCCATACCAGTCGGTGGTGACGCTGCCGGTCCAGCCGTCCGCCCCCTTGGTCAACCGCATCATGCGCAGGCCGGGAAACTCTTCGGACGTCGGGAAGAGCCAGACGCCACTTGGCGAGGCGGGCGCCGCCGCGATGGCGAGCAGCGCGACGAGGCTCAGCAGGCGCTTCATACGCCGGTTCCGATCAGCGGGAGCATATGGGGGGCGAGGCCAGCGGCGCTCGCGGTGAAGCGGATCGACCCGCCCGCATCGCCCGCCTGCACGATCGCGGCGCACAGGCCGTTGAAGGCGGAGCGTTCGCTGGCATGGTCCGGCTCGAGCGAGCGCGGGTCGCCATTGCCGACGCCGAGCAGCTTCGCGTCGCCGGTCATCGTGAAGCGCAGCTTGTTGGAGGCGGTCGGCACCTCGCGGCCCTTCGCATCGAGGATGGTGGCGCGGATCACCGCGACCTCGCCCGGCCGCAAGGTGCGGCGATCGCTGGAGAGACCGATGCGCGCCGGCGCGCCGGTCGTCTCGCGCACGGCGGCGAGGATGCGCTTGCCGCCGCGGAAGCCATGCGCCTCGATCCGCCCCGGCGCATAGGCGACCTGCCATTCGAGATGCCTGTTGCGCTCCACCGTCTTGCGGCCGAGGCTGCGGCCGTTCAGGAACAGCTCCACCGCCTCGCAATTGCTGTGGACCCAGACGGGCACGTCCTGCCCCTCTCGCCCCGGCCAGTTCCAGTGCGGCAGCAGGTGGAGCACCGGCTCCGTCCCCCACCAGCCGCGATAATAATAGGCATCGTCCTTGGGAAAGCCGCAGCTGTCGAGGATGCCGAAGTTGGAGGCGTTTTCCGGCCAGCGCTCGAACGGCGTCGGCTCGCCGCGATAGTCGAAGCCGGTCCACACGAAGCCGCCCGAGAGGAAGGGCCGCGCGTCGTAGAAGGTCCACCAGCGCTCGGCGGTGCTCGCCCATCTGGGGAAATCGGTGTCGTAGGCGGGGACGATGCCGGCCTTGTCGTCGCGGACATATTCGCCGCGCGTCATCACCGTGCTCGCCGTCTCGGTGCCGATCATCGGCGTGTCGGGGTGGGTGGCGTGGAAGGCGTCGATCTCGTCGAGATAGTAATTGCAGCCCTGCACATCGAGCACGCGCGACGCGCCCTGCCCGAACCTGCCGTTGAAGGCTTCGGTGACGGGGCGGGTGCCGTCCAGTTCATAGACGCGGCGCTTCATCGTTTCGGCGATCCGCGCGCCGGTTTCGGTGCCGCGATGGATTTCCTCGTTGCCGATGCTCCACAGGATGATGCTGGGGTGGTTGCGCCCCTGCCGCACCATACGGGTGAGCTGGCTCATCCCTTCGGGATCGCTCGACATCTGGCGGGTCTCGTCCATGACGAGGAGGCCCATCCGGTCGCAGGCGTCGAGGATCGCGATGTTGGCCGGGTGGTGGGTGGAGCGATAGGCGTTGCTGCCCAGCGCCTTCAATTGCTCCAGCCGCCAGACGTGCAGGCTGTCGGGCACCGCGAAGCCGACGCCGGCATGATCCTGATGGTTGCAGGTGCCCTTGATCTTGATGGGCATGCCATTGAGGAAGAAGCCCCTGTTGGCATCGAAGCGGATCGTGCGGATGCCGAAGCGGCTCTCGTCGCGATCGACCGGGCGGCCATCGATCAGGATCTCGCTCGCCAGCGTGTAGAGCTGCGGCGTCTCCAGCGACCAGAGCATCGCCTGCGCGAGCGCTGTCTCCTGCGGCACGGTGAGGCTGCCCCAGGCGGGTAAAGCGAGGGTATCGGAGGTGAGCGTCGCCGCTACGCGCCCGTCCGGCGCGGTGATGGTCGATCGCAGGCGCGCGGTGGCGGCGGGGCCGTCATTGTCGATCTCGGTGGCGATGCGCACGATCGCGCCGTCGCCGCGCACCTCCGGCCGCACCGCCGCGCCCCATTGGCAGATGTGGGCGGGCGCGGTCTTCACGAGGCGGACGTGGCGGTAGATGCCGGCGCCCTCGTAGGACCAGGCTTCGCCCAGGCTCACGTCGCAGCGGACGACGAGGATATTGGGTTCGCCGGGCTTCGCGAAATCGGTGATGTCGATGCGGAAGGGGGCGTAGCCGCTCTCGTTCGATCCGACCACGAAGCCGTTGAGGATGACGAGGCAATCGCGCGAGACGCCGTCGAATTCCAGCGACAGGCGGCGGCCGGCATCCTCCGCCGCGATCGGGATGGTGCGCCGGTACCAGCCGACGCTGCTCGCGGGCCACATCCGGCCGAGCGGCTTGAAGCCCTGATAGGCGCCGGTGCGGTCCTCCGCCGATCCGGGCGGGCCGAAGGGGGTGAAGGGCAGGTCGACCGCCCAGTCGTGCGGCAGGTCCACCGCCTGCCATGGGCTGTCATCGAACTTGGCCTCGGCGACGGGCGTGCCGACGTCGCCCGACTTGCCGTAGGTGTCGTGCGAGGCGCCGAAGCCGAAATCCTGCTTGGGATCGGAGGCGTGGCCGAGATGGAAGCGCCAGCCGCGATCGAGCGGCACGATCTGCCGGGGCGAGGGTAGGGAGGCCGTGGCGGCATCGGCGATGCGGGGCAGGCCGAACGCGGCAAGCCCGCCCGCCACGCCGGCACTCTTGAGGAGATCGCGGCGGGCGAGACGGGGCATGACGCTACCTCGGGGGTAAAAGGGGCGGGCGTTCGATAGCGAACGCGAAAGCATCAGGACAAAAAAGCGCCGGCCGCCCGAAAGGAAGGGGATGGGCGGCCGGCGCCGGACGATCAGAATTCGACGGTGGCGCCGACGAAGATCGTCCGACCGAGCGGGTCGTAGACGCCCGGATAGGTGTTGCCGTTGCCGAAGCTCGCCAGGATGCCCTGCGCGATCGCCGGCGGATCCTTGTCGAACAGGTTGTTCACGCCCGCCCGCAGGGTCAGCTTGTTGGCGAAGGTGATCGTGCTCGCCAGATCGAAGTAGTTATAGGCCTTGATCTTGCGGTTGTAGATGCTCGGCGTCAGGCCGTCGAAGGCGGTCTGGTCGGACAGGCTGGAGAGCTTCACGCTGCCGAAATAGCGCCATGCCAGCGACACGGTGGGCTTGTTCGGCCCCGGAATCTCCCAGGTGGTGCGCAGCTGGTGGCGCCACGTCGGCGAAGGTTCGCCGCAGGTGTAGCCGTACAGGCCCTTGCAATCGTAGGAGCCGAGACCCGGCAGCGGCTCGGTCACCAGCTTGGCGAGGTAGGTGCCGACCAGATCGAGGTCGATCTTGCCGAGCTTGCCGATGCCGAAATTGTAGCTGCTGGTGATGTCGATGCCGGACGTCATCAGGTAGCCGGTGTTGAGCGTGGTGCCGACGACATAGCCGTCATTGCCGAACAGCACGCCGCTGCGCGATCGCGGTGGACAGGCCGCATTAATAAGGATCGCCGGTGTTCGCGCACTGGCTGATCGTCAGCAAGGGATCGATGCTGCTGAAGAAATCCTTGATCCTGATGGGGAAGAAATCGACCGACAGCAAAAAATTGCGAAGCATGCCCGGCGTCAGGATCACGCCGACGGTGTAGGTGTTCGCCTTCTCCGGCTTCACGTCGCGGTTGCCGGCATATTGCTGCACGCAGGTGCCTGCCGGGCACTGCGGGATCGATCCGTACTGGTCGGCCGTCACCCCGGTGCGCTCGCAGACTTCGAGCGAGAGGGTGGGCGCGGAGCCGGCGCACGGATCGGTCGCCGTCACGTTGCCGAGGCCCACCGCGCCGAACAGCTCGGAGATGTTGGGCGCGCGGATAGCGTGGTTGTAGCTGGCGCGCAGGCGCAGGTCGCTGGTCGGCGCGTAGGACAGCTCGGCCTTGTAGGTCCAGACGTTGAAGTCGGACGAGAAGCCGGTCGAATTCTGCTGGTTGTGGTAGGAAGAATACCGCGCGCCGCCGTTGATCGTCAGATCCTTGGCGAAGGGCAGGTCGGAGAGGATCGGGATCTCGATCTCGCCGTAGCCTTCGTTGACGGTGATGATACCGTCCGCGTTGTTGGTGCCGTTCTGCTGGGCGATCGCATCGGCGGTGAACACCAGCGACTCCCGGCGATGCTCTCCGCCGAGCGCGATGCCGATGCCCCGCTCCGACCACGGGCTCTTGATGCCGTATTCGCCAAGATCGCCGTTGATTGTGCCGGAGATCACCGTCTGCTTATTGCGGCTCTTGGTCGAGCTGTTGGAGAAGATGTAGGGCAGGTTGGCCGGATCGATCGCATTGTAGGCGAACACGTCGATCGGCAGGCAGGACGGATCGGTGCCGTCGATCACCGACTGGCAGGTCGGCGTGCCGTTGACGTTGACGACGTTGAGCGCGTTCTGCGCCTTCACGTTGTCGACGTTGTTCATGTACGTCTCGTCATAGCGCACTTCGGAACGCAGATAGTTGACGTCGTAGCTGATGCCCTTGGCGATCTGCCCGCGCAGGCCGGCGGTGTAGCGGAAATCCTCGTGCCGCAGATCGTCGCGGCGCGGCGTGGTGAGGCGCAGGCCGATGAAC
>BACX01000376.1 GCA_000333335.1 Sphingomonas-like bacterium B12
ATCGACCGACGGCACCAGCGACATCGTGCGCACCGCCTTCGCCGACGAGCCGCGCGTGCGCCTGCTGACGCTGGAAAATGGCGGCAAGGCGGTGGCGCTCAACCGCGGCCTCGAACTGTCCGACGCCGAGGTGATCGTCGCGCTCGATGCCGACACCCAGTTCGAGAAGGGCACGATCGCCAAGCTCGCCCGATGGTTCATCGACGAGCGGACCGGCGCGGTGGCGGGCAACGCCAAGGTCGGCAACCGGGTCAACCTCGTCACCCGCTGGCAGAGCGTGGAATATGTGACCGCGCAGAATCTCGAGCGGCGCGCGCTCACCCGCTTCGACGCGATCACCGTGGTGCCGGGCGCGGTCGGTGCGTGGCGGCGCGCGGCGCTGGATGCGGTGGGCGGCTACCCGGTCGATACGCTGGCCGAGGACCAGGACCTCACCATCGCCATCCAGCGTGCCGGCTGGGACGTCGCCTACGATGTCGAGGCGGTGGCGTGGACCGAGGCGCCCGAGACTTTCCGCGCGCTGTCCAAGCAGCGTTTCCGCTGGGCGTTCGGCACGCTGCAATGTCTGTGGAAGCACGGCGCGATCCTGCGGACACGCAAGCCGGCGGGCCTCGCCTTCGTCGGCATTCCGCAGGCCTGGCTGTTCCAGATCGCCTTCGCGGTGATCTCGCCGATCATCGACCTCGCTTTGGTGATCAGCATCATCGGCACGATCATCCGCGTCCACCAGCATGGCTGGGCGCAGACCCACACCGACGTGATCCGCATGGGCATCTACTGGGTGGCCTTCACCTTCATCGACCTGCTGTGCGGCTGGATCGCCTACCGTCTGGAGCCGCGCCGCCAGCGCTTCCCGGCTTTCCTGCTGCTCGCGCAGAGGTTCGTCTACCGGCAGCTGATGTATTCGGTGGTGCTGCGCGCGGTGTCAGCGGCTTTGTCCGGCCCGTGGGTGGGCTGGGGCAAGCTCCAGCGCACCGGCCGGGTGGAAGCGGCGGCGGAGTGAAAACGGGCTGGATCGGGCGGAAATTTCGCGAAAAGCGACAAAAGCTGCACGTGTGAAGCGGTTTCGACGATGGGACAGAGCGGGTGAGGCCCGAGTCCTGCCAGCGTGTCAGACGAAATCCTAAATTAGAAGGGGGCTATCGCGCCG
>BACX01000375.1 GCA_000333335.1 Sphingomonas-like bacterium B12
TGAACGCCCGCGATGCCATGAATGGGGAGGGGCGCATCACGATCACGATCGAGGCGGCCGGTGCGGTCCCCGCGCGGCGCGGCCATGCGGCGGCGAAGGGCGATTTCGTGAAAGTCTCCGTGTCCGACACCGGATCGGGCATGTCTGCCGACCAGCTCGAGCGCATCTTCGAGCCATTCTATACAACAAAGGAGGTCGGCAAGGGCACGGGTCTCGGGCTCAGCCAGGTCTACGGTTTCACCAAGCAATCCGGCGGCGAGATCGACGTCGACAGCCAGCCTGGCGAGGGCACGACGTTCAGCCTTTATCTGCCGCGCACCAAGGCGCCGAATGCCGCCGACGCGCTCTCGCCGATCGAGCAGGTCGTTGCCGCCGAAGCCAGCATCCTCATCGTCGAGGACAATGACCAGGTCGGCGAGTTCGCCTCGCAGCTGCTGGGCGACCTCGGTTTCATCACACGCCGCGCCGCCAACGCCCGCGAGGCCATCGCCATTCTTGAGCACGAACACGAACTGATCGACATCGTCTTCTCCGACGTCATCATGCCGGGGATGGACGGCGTCGAGCTCGGCAGGCAGATCCGCAAGCGCTGGCCGGCGCTGACGGTCGTGCTCACCAGCGGCTACAGCCATGTGCTGGCCGACGACGCGCGCCACGGGTTCGCGCTGCTCCACAAGCCCTATTCGGTGGATGAATTGTCGCGTGTCCTGCGGGATGCCCGCCAGTCTCGTGGCCGATAGACGGTCCGGAATGCGCCCGTGCCTCCGCCGTTTCGGTTTCTTTCTCGATACATAAGGGGTAGGACGGGGCGATAGCCGAGAATCCCTGCGCGCCCGCTCTGTGTATGCCATTAGCGTCCGGCGGTACTCATCAAGGAGCTTGGATGGCCGAACGAACGCCCAAGGCCGCCATCGGCATCGAAGGCCTCGATACGGTTCTCGCAGGGGGCCTGACACGCAGTCGCGTCTTCCTGCTCGAGGGCAATCCGGGCACCGGCAAGACCACGATCGCGACGCAGTTTCTGCTCGAAGGCGCGAACCGGGGCGAGCAATGCCTTTACATCACCCTCTCCGAAACCGAGGAGGAGCTTCGCGAGAGCATAACCTCCCACCGCTGGGAATTGCCCGAAAATTTCGCCATCTTCGAGCTGATACCGCCCGAGAGCCTGCTCGACGAGGAGCAGCAGCAGAGCCTGCTCTATTCTTCGGACCTCGAACTGGGCGAAACCACCAAACGCATCTTCGAGGCCTACGAGCGGATCAAGCCCGACCGCGTCGTCCTCGACAGTCTCTCGGAAATCCGCCTGCTGGCGCAGAGCTCGCTGCGCTACCGGCGCCAGATCCTCGCGCTCAAGCAGTATTTCTCCCAGCAGGGCGCGACCGTACTGATGCTCGACGATCTGACGGCGGAGGCGCTGGACAGGACGGTGCACAGCGTTGCGCACGGCGTCATCCGGCTGGAGGAGCTCTCGCCCGATTATGGCGCGGAGCGTCGCCGGCTGCGCGTCATCAAATATCGCGGGCAGCGCTACCGGGGCGGCTATCACGATTTCGTGATCGACACCGGCGGCGTGCGGGCCTTTCCGCGTCTCGTCTCGCTGGAACACAAGACCGATTTCGACCGGAGCATGGTGGCGACGGAAAGCTCCGAGCTGAACGCGCTGCTCGGCGGCGGCTTCGATCGCGGTTCGAGCGCCCTGATCCTCGGCCCCGCCGGTACCGGCAAGTCGCTATTCGCGCTCACCTTCATCAAGGGGGCGATCGATCGCGGAGACAAGGCCGCGATGTTCGTCTTCGACGAGGAACTGGGCCTGCTGTTCCGCCGAGCCAAGGGCTTGGGCGTCGACCTGCAGGCGATGGTCGACAGCGGTAAGCTGGCCATCGAACAGGTGGACGCGGCCGAGCTTTCGCCGGGCGAATTCTCGGAGCGCGTGCGCCGCTGCGTCGAGAAATACGGCGCCCGGACCGTCGTGATCGACAGCCTGAACGGCTATCAGGCGGCGATGCCGGAGGAGAGCGCGCTCATCCTACACATGCACGAGCTGCTCCAGTATCTGAACCGGCAGGGTGCCACGACTTTCCTGACGGTCGCCCAGCACGGACTCGTCGGCGACATGAAGGCGCCGGTCGATGTCACCTATCTGGCGGACACGGTGGTGCTGCTGCGCTATTTCGAGGCGGCCGGGCGGGTGCGGCGTGCCATCTCCATCGTGAAGAAGCGGACGGGCGCGCATGAGGACACGATCCGCGAGTTCCGGATCGATGGCCGGGGCATCACGCTGGGCGAGCCGCTGGTGAAGTTCCAGGGCGTGCTGCGTGGCGTGCCCACCGTGGTCGGTTCGCCCGACCTTATGAATCTTACGTCTTCCGCCCCTAGCGGCAGCGAATGACGCAAAACCAGTCCGAACGCGCGATCATCCTCGCGCCGCGCGGACGAGATGCCATCCTCGCGGCGACCATGCTCCGCGACGGCGGCATAGAGAGTCTGATCGTCACCGGCATCGGCGAGCTGGTGCAGGCCGCACGCGACGGGGCCGGCTTCGCGCTTGTGACGGACGAGGCCTTCCATCGGGTCGACCTGCGTGGCCTGAAAGCGTTCATCACCGAACAGGAGGAATGGTCGGACTTTCCCTTCATCCTCCTGACCGAACGCGGCGGCAGCATCGAGCGCAATCCGGCGGCCGGTCGCCATCTCGAACTGCTCGGCAACGTCACGTTTCTGGAGCGACCGTTCCACCCGACCACCCTGATCAGCATCGCGACGGCGGCACTCCGCGGCCGGCGTCGCCAATATGAGGCGCGCACGCGGCTCCAGACGATCCGCGATCGCGAGCAGCAGCTTCGCATCGCGCTGGCGGCCGGCCGCCTCGGGGCCTGGGCGCTTGACGTGACGACCATGACGCTGGACGCGTCCGACCATTGCAAGGAGAATTTCGGGCGCCGGCCGGACGAACCGTTTCGCTATGAGGATCTCATCTCCAGCGTCCACCCGGACGATCTCGGGATCATGCAGGATGCGGTCGGTCGCACGCTTGAGACCGGAGCGGATTACGACATCGAATATCGCTGCATCTGGCCCGACGGGAGCCAGCATTGGGTCGAGGTGCGCGGCCGCACCGAGGAGGATGGATCAAGGCAGCGGCATCGCCTTGTCGGCGTCAGCCAGGACATCACCGATCGCAAGGCCTCCGAAGAGACCCTGCGCAACTTCGCCGCGGAGCTCGAAGATCGCGTGGAACAGCGCACCCGCGAGCATGAGGCGATGACGGCGCAGCTTCACGAGGCACAGAAGCTCGAGACGCTGGGCCAACTGACGGGCGGCGTCGCCCACGACTTCAACAATCTGCTGACCCCTATCGTCGGCACGCTGGATCTGGTCCGCCGCAAAACTGAGGACGCTCGCACCCAGAGGCTGCTGGATGGCGCGCTGCAGGCGTCGGAGCGCGCCCGGACGTTGGTTGCTCGTCTGCTGGCCTTCGCCCGTCGGCAGAATCTCGAAGCGCGTCCGGTCGACGTCACTGCTCTGGTCGACGGCATGGTCGATCTCATCCAGCGGTCGATCGGGCCGACCATCCGCCTTGAGGTTCGAATCGAAGAAGCACCGGCGACTGCCTTGGTCGATCCCAACCAGCTGGAGCTGGCCCTCCTCAACCTTGCCGTCAACGCACGCGATGCCATGCCCGAAGGCGGCAAGCTGACGATCGAGACATCGCGGGTCGATACCGGCTCGGACCAGCCCGGCCTGATTCCGGGACCCTATGCGCTCATCCGCGTCGCTGACACCGGCGCGGGAATGGATGCGGCGACGCTCGCCCGTGCGGTCGAACCCTTTTACTCGACGAAGGGCGTCGGCAAGGGAACAGGCCTCGGGCTTTCGATGGTGCATGGATTGGCCGCCCAGTCCGGCGGAGCGCTTGTTCTGGAAAGCGCGCCGGGCATCGGAACCACAGCAAGACTCTGGCTTCCTGCGGCAACTGCCGAGGCAGTCGCGCCGACCATCCCGTCCGACGATTGGCAGCGCAATGGCCAGGCGCTGAAAATCCTGCTCGTCGACGATGAGGAACTTGTCCGCACCGGCACGGCGGAGATGCTGGCCGACATGGGCCATGAGATCGTTCAGGCCAGTTCCGGTGCGGCGGCGCTTGGCGCGCTTCGATCCCAGGCTTTCGACATTCTCGTCACCGACTACCTCATGCCGTCTATGAGCGGACTGGAGCTTGCGCGGGAGGCGCGCAGGTTGCGCCGTGATCTGCCCGTCCTCATGATCACGGGGTTCGCTGATCTCGCCGACGATCGAGGGCTCGACGTTGCGCGATTGGCCAAGCCCTTCCACATGGATGAACTGGCCCGCGCGATCGAACTGGAAATGGCACCTTCGGCGGACAATCGCATATCGGCCCATTGAGACGCGGAAGCTGTCTTCGAGACGCAGATTTCGCGTCTGGAAGGCCCGACGAGCATTGCAGCTCGTGATCTTGATCCAGATTATTGAAACGGGTCGTATCGTTGGACCAAATTCCGTCCGGCTGGGGGAAAGGCAGCAGGAGCTTGTCCCAATGGACGAAGATGATCTCGACTACTTCATAAGGCGGACGAACGAAGAGCGTCAACGAGCCGATGAGAGCTCCAATCCGGCTATCGCGCGAATCCACCGGGAGCTCGCCGAGCATTATGAGGATGCCTTGGCATCTCTACACTCGATCGCGACGACGCCGGTTTCAGAAAGGGAAAAAGCTGCGGTCCGAAGGAGAGCCTCTTAGCTCGGAAACGGGCACGGCTGTTGCGGCCCTCGTTCGGCTGCGGACCAGCTTTACAAGGATGCCAAATCGCTATCAGTCAAGCGGCTCGTATAGTTTACAGCTTCTTTACTAACCCATTGAAATCACTCGCGCGGATTTTGGGGCAGTTTACAGCATTTTTGGCGGAAATCCGCCATTTCGGGTAGCTTGGCAAGCTTCTGCTCTACCATTGAGCTACACCCGCCCGGCGGGACCGCTTGCCACAGGCGGGGCTTGGCGGTCAACGCACAGTCTCGCGCAAATTTTTTGGCAGGCGATGTCACATCCCGGCCGGACTGCCTCGTCTTGTCGGTGTGCGTGCAGGGTGCACGCTTCGGAGACAGGCCATGACACAGCGTGTTCGCAACTATTACAATTTCGCCCCCGCCGGCATCAAGGCGATGATGGCGCTGGAGCAGAGCTTCGCCGACAGCAGCATCGAGGCGACGATCCAGCATCTGGTCAAGCTGCGCGCCTCGCAGATCAACGGCTGCGCCTTCTGCATCCACATGCACGCGACCGACCTGCGCAAGATGGGCGAAAGCGAGATGCGGCTGTATATGCTGGACGCGTGGCACGAATCCTCGCTTTACAGCCCCCGCGAACGCGCCGCTCTGGCGTGGACCGAGGCGCTGACACGCGTCGCCGACACCCATGCGCCGGATACCGATTACGACATCCTCAAAGGCGCGTTCAGCGAGGCCGAGCAGGTGCAGCTGACCCTGATGATCGGCGCGATCAACGCCTGGAACCGGCTGGCGATCGGCATGCGCGCCGATCATCCGGTCGAGCGCGCCCGTGAAGTCGCCTGACGCGACCTCCGCCGTTTTCGAGGCGCAACGGCCCCGGCTGCTGCGCCTCGCCTACCGTATGCTCGGTTCGCTCGCCGAGGCCGAGGATGTGGTGCAGGACGCGTGGCTGCGCTGGTCGCGCGTCGAGCTGTCGGTCGATCAGCCGGCCGCCTATCTCACGCGGATCGTGACTCGGCTGTGCCTCGACCAGATGCGCTCCGCCCGTGCCCGACACGAAACCTATGTCGGCGCCTGGCTACCCGATCCGCTTGTCGGCACGACCGAGGACGAGGATCAGGCCGACGACATCACGCTCACGCTGATGCTGGCGCTGGAGCGGCTTTCCCCGCTGGAGCGCGCGGCGTTCCTGCTCCACGACGTGTTCGACGTGCCGCTGGGCGATGTCGCCGGTACGCTGGATCGCGATGCGGCGGCGGTCCGCCAGCTCGCCTCGCGGGCGCGCCGGCACGTGCAGGAGGCGAAGCCGCGCTACACGGTGGGACAGGCGGACGCGGAGCGCATCACGCGCGCGTTCTTCGCCGCCGCGCGCGATGGCGACGTGGCGGGGTTGCGATCGATGCTGGCGGAGGACGTGGTGCTCATGTCGGACGGCGGCGGGAAGGTGCTCGCCTTCCACAATCCGATCCGGGGGTTGGCGAAGATGCTCCGCCTGTTCGCAGGCCTGGCGCGCAAGCACGCCTATCGCCCCGAATTGCTGCGCCTCGCCACGATCGACGGCCTGCCCGGCTACGTCAGCATCGATCGCGGCCAATTGCTGCAGACCACCGCGCTCGACATCCGCGACGGCCGCATCGCCGGCATCTACATCACCCGCAATCCCGACAAGCTCCGCCATGTGGCGACGCTTGTCGGGAAGGAGTGAGCGGCTTCAGGCGATCGTGGGCACGATGCCGCCCTCGGCACGGATCGCGGCGCCGTTGGTGACGGCGGCGAGCGGGCTGGCGAGAAAAGTCACCATCGCACCGATCTCGTCCGCCTCGATGAAACGCTTGATCAGCGAGAGCGGGCGCATCTTCTCGAAGAACAAATTCTCGGCTTCCTCGTCGGACTTCGCCTCGGGCAGCACGCTCTTCACGAAATCGACGATGCCTTCCGAACGGGTCGGACCCGGCATCACGGTGTTGACCGTCACACCGGTGCCCTTGGTCTGCTGGGCGAGGCCGCGCGCGATGGCGAGTTGGGCGGTCTTGGTGGTGCCGTAGTGGATCATCTCTTCGGGGATGACGAGCGAGCTTTCGGACGAGATGAAGATCACCCGACCCCAATCCTTCGCCAGCATCTTCGGGAAATAATGCCGGGCGAGCCGCGCGCCGGAGACGACGTTGACCTCGAACAGATGGTGCCAGTCGGCATCGCTGATGTCGGTGAAGGCCTTGGCTTCGTAGATGCCGAGGTTGTTGACGAGAATGTCGGCCTCCGGAACGGCGGCGATGAGCGTGGCGGCGCCATCGGCCGTGGCGGGATCGGCAAGGATCGGGTTCACTTTGCCAACCTTGGCGATCTGCGCGGCGGCGGCGTCGAGCTTGGACTGGCTGCGGCCGGTGATCGTGACCTCGACGCCCTCGGCGGCAAGCCGCTCGGGC
>BACX01000374.1 GCA_000333335.1 Sphingomonas-like bacterium B12
ACGGCTGGACGGTGCTGCGCGCGACACCCGATGTGACGCGCAACGGCACGCCGGTTTCAAAGGGGGTTAGCCCCGATAATTCATTGCGGGTGCATCAGAAGGGCAACGGCGAAACCGTCGTTTCCCAATGATCGCGCCGACCGATTTCTGAAGGGACAGGAAGAAGAATGTCGATCCTCGTCAACGCGAACACCAAGGTCATCACCCAGGGGATGACCGGCAAGACCGGCACCTTCCACACGAAGGCGGCGCTCGATTACGGCACCCAGATGGTCGGCGGCGTGACGCCGGGCAAGGGCGGCACGATGCACGAGGAGCTGGGCCTCCCGAACTTCGACACCGTGCACGAAGCGGTCGCGAAGACCGGCGCCGATGCCTCCGTGATCTACGTTCCGCCGCCCTTCGCGGCCGACTCGATCCTCGAGGCGATCGACGCGCAGGTTCCGCTGATCGTCTGCATCACGGAAGGGATTCCGGTGCTCGACATGGTGCGCGTGAAGCGCGCGCTCTCCGGCTCCAAGTCGCGCCTGATCGGCCCGAACTGCCCCGGCGTGCTGACGCCCGGCGAGTGCAAGATCGGCATCATGCCGGGCAGCATCTTCTCGAAGGGTTCGGTGGGCGTTGTTTCGCGTTCCGGCACGCTTACCTATGAGGCCGTGTTCCAGACCACCAACGAGGGCCTCGGCCAGACCACCGCTGTCGGCATCGGCGGCGATCCGGTGAACGGCACCAACTTCATCGACGTGCTCGAGCTCTACCTCGCCGACGAGGCGACCAAGTCGATCATCATGATCGGCGAAATCGGCGGCTCGGCCGAAGAGGAAGCGGCGCAGTTCCTGATCGACGAGGCGAAGAAGGGCCGCAAGAAGCCGATGGTCGGCTTCATCGCCGGCCGTACGGCGCCTCCGGGCCGCCGCATGGGCCATGCCGGCGCGATCGTGTCGGGCGGTCAGGGCGGCGCCGAGGACAAGATCGCGGCGATGGAAGCCGCCGGGATCGTCGTTTCGCCGAGCCCGTCCGAGCTCGGTGTGACGCTGTCCCGCGTCCTGAAGGGCTGAACGATTACAACGCGCCGACCATGGGGCCGACGCAAACACGGTAGAAGGCCCGGCTGATAGCGTTCCCAGCCGGGCGTGCGAGGACGGTGACATGGGTTACGAAGGTCAGGATATCGATTTCGCGGGGGCGAGCCCCGCGTTCGTCGAGGATCTGTATCGGCGCTGGCAGCGGGACGAGGCGTCGGTCGACTCCACCTGGGGCAATTACTTCCGCTCGGTCGAGCAGGCGGTATCCGGCCCCAGCTGGCAGCGCCCGAACTGGCCGCTGACCGATACGGACCAGCTGACCGCCGGGCTCGACCCGACCCAGATGCAGCCGGCCCCGAAGCCGACCAAGGGTGGCGCCGCCAAGGCCGCTCCGCAGGCGGAGGAGGCCCCCAAGGCCGCTCCCGCCGGCGCCAATGTCGAGGCCGCCGCGCTCGACTCGATCCGCGCGATGATGCTGATCCGCACCTATCGGGTGCGCGGCCACCTCGCCGCCGATCTCGATCCGCTCGGCCTGACCAAGCGCGATCTGCCGGCCGATCTGACGCCGGAATATCACGGCTTCACCGAAACCGATCTCGATCGCCCGATCTATCTCGGCGGCACGCTCGGCCTCGATCGTGCCACGGTGCGGGAGATCGTCGACATCCTGCGCCGCAACTATTGCGGCCATGTCGGTCTTGAGTACATGCACATCGGCGACGTCGAGGAGCGCCGGTTCCTGCAGGAGCGCATGGAAGGCCGCGACAAGGAGATCATCTTCTCGCCCGAGGGCAAGAAGGCGATCCTCGCCAAGGTGATCCAGGGCGAGCAGTACGAAAAGTTCCTCGGCAAAAAGTATGTCGGCACCAAGCGTTTCGGCCTCGACGGCGGCGAGAGCGCGTTGCCGGCGCTGGAAGCCGTGATCAAATATGGCGGCGCGGCCGGCGTCGAGGCGATCGAGCTCGGCATGCCCCACCGCGGCCGCCTCAACGTTCTCGTCAACGTGATGGGCAAGCCGTACCGCGCGGTGTTCAGCGAGTTCGCCGGCGGTTCGGCGAACCCGGAGGACGTCGGCGGTTCGGGCGACGTGAAGTATCACCTCGGCACCTCGACCGACCGTGAGTTCGATGGGATCAAGGTCCACATGTCGCTCGCCGCCAATCCCTCGCACCTCGAGGCGGTGGACCCGGTGGTGCTCGGCAAGGCGCGCGCCAAGCAGACGAAGCTCAAGGATAACGAGCGCGGCAAGGTTCTGCCGATCCTGATGCACGGCGACGCCGCCTTCGCCGGCCAGGGCGTGATCATGGAGTGCTTCGGCTTCTCCGGCCTGCGCGGTTATTCCACCGGCGGCACGATCCACTTCGTCGTGAACAACCAGATCGGCTTCACCACGTCGCCGCAGTTCGCGCGCTCGTCGCCGTACCCGACCGACATCGCCAAGATGGTCTCGGCGCCGATCCTGCACGTCAACGGCGACGATCCCGAGGCGGTCACCTTCGCCTGCAAGCTGGCGACCGACTTCCGCCAGACCTTCAAGCGCGATGTCGTGATCGATATGTGGTGCTACCGCCGCTTCGGCCACAACGAGGGCGACGAGCCGGGCTTCACCCAGCCGCTGATGTATGACGAGATCCGCAAGCATCCGCCGGTCTCCGCCATCTATGCCGAGCGCCTGAAGGCCGAGGGTGTGATCGACGACACGTGGGTTTCCGACGAGGAAGGCCGCGTCGTTTCGATGCTCGACGAGGAGTTCGAGGCGGGCAAGAGCTACAAACCCAACAAGGCCGACTGGTTCGAGGGCGAATGGGCCGGTCTGCAGCAGGCCAAGGAACTCGGCCGCCGCGCCGGCGCGACCGCCGTTCCGCAGGCGCAGATCGACAAGCTCGTGCCGATCCTCACGGAAGCGCCCGAGGGCTTCAACCTGCACAAGACGCTGGCGCGCGTGCTGGACGCCAAGAAGCAGATGTTCGCCACCGGCGAGGGCTTCGACTGGGCGACCGGCGAGGCGCTGGCCTTCGGCACGCTCCTGCTCGACGGCTATGGCGTGCGTCTGTCCGGCCAGGATTGCGTGCGCGGTACCTTCTCGCATCGCCATGCCGGCTGGAACGACCAGAAGGACGGCCACCGCTACTTCCCGCTGTCCGAGGTCGATCGTAGCTTCCAGGTGCTCGACAGCCCGCTCAGCGAATATGGCGTGCTCGGCTTCGAATATGGCTATGCCTCCACCGCGCCCAAGACCTTGGTGATGTGGGAAGCGCAGTTCGGCGATTTCGCCAACACCGCGCAGGTGATGGTCGATCAGTTCATCTCGGGCTCGGAAAGCAAGTGGCTGCGTTCCAACGGCCTCGTGATGCTGCTGCCGCACGGCTATGAAGGGCAGGGTCCGGAGCACTCCTCCGCCCGTCTGGAGCGCTATCTCCAGATGTGCGCCGAGGATAACATGCAGGTCGCCAACTGCACGACGCCGGCCAACTACTTCCACATGCTGCGCCGTCAGATGGTCCGCGATTTCCGCAAGCCTCTGATCGTGATGACGCCCAAGTCGCTGCTCCGCCACAAGGCGGCGGTGTCGACGATTGCGGACTTCACCGGCGACAGCCGCTTCCACCGCGTGCTGTTCGATCCCAAGGCGCCGGCCGACAAGGACGTGCGCCGCGTGGTGCTCTGCTCGGGCAAGGTCGCCTACGACCTGATGGACGCGCGCGACGAGGCGGGCGACGCCAACACCGCCATCCTGCGCGTCGAGCAGCTCTATCCGTTCCCGAGCGACGTCATCGTCGAGCAGCTCAAGGCCTATACCAACGCGGAAACGGTGGTGTGGGCGCAGGAAGAGCCGAAGAACCAGGGTAGCTGGAACTTCGCGCACGACCTCGTCGAGGAGTGCATGGTCGATGCCGGCTGCAAGCCGCAGCGCCCGGTCTATGCCGGCCGTGATGCCTCCGCCGCCACCGCGACCGGATCGGCCAAGCGCCACGCCGCCCAGCAGAAGAAGCTCGTCGCCGATGCGCTGGGTCACACTTCCGAAACTTCGTCGCCGGCCAAGGCCGCCTAAGAACCGAATCCAGACAAGCAGGACACGCAAATGACCACCGATGTGAAGGTGCCGACGCTCGGCGAATCGATCACCGAAGCGACGCTGGGCCAGTGGCTCAAGAAGCCCGGCGAAACCGTGAAGGTCGACGAGCCGATCGCCAGCCTGGAGACCGACAAGGTCGCGATCGAGGTGCCGGCGCCGGTCGCCGGCGTGATCGGCGCGCTGGTCGTCAACGAGGGCGACACGGTCGAGGTCGGCGCGCTGCTCGCGACGATCGAAGAGGGTGGTGCCGCCGCCGCTCCGGCCAAGGCCGAGGCGCCCAAGGCGGAGGCTCCGGCCGCCGCCGCGCAGCAGGCACCCGCCGCGCCGGGCAAGACCAGCGATGCCCTCGCTCCCTCTGCCAAGCGCGCGGCCGGCGAGACCGGCGTCGATCCGTCGACTGTCACGGGCACCGGCCGCGATGGCCGCGTGACCCGCGTGGATATCGAGGGCGCCGCGTCTTCCAAGTCGTCGGCGCCGGCTCCGGCCGCTGCCGCCCCGTCCAACTCGGGCGGTCGCAAGGAAGAGCGCGTCAAGATGACGCGCCTGCGCCAGACGGTCGCCAAGCGCCTCAAGGAAGCGCAGAACACCGCCGCGATGCTGACCACGTTCAACGACGTGGACATGACCGCCGTGATCGAGGCGCGCGCCAAGTACAAGGATCTGTTCGAGAAGAAGCACGGCGTCCGCCTGGGCTTCATGGGCTTCTTCGTGAAGGCCGCCGTGCAGGCGCTGCGCGACATTCCCGCCGTCAACGGATCGATCGAGGGCGACGAGATCGTCTACCACGATTATGTCGACGTCTCGGTCGCCGTCTCGGCCCCGAACGGCCTCGTCGTTCCGGTGATTCGCGATGCGCAGGATCTGTCGGTCGCCGGCATCGAGAAGACGATCGGTGATTTCGGCAAGCGCGCCAAGGACGGCACGCTCAAGATGGAAGAGATGAAGGGCGGCACCTTCACCATCTCCAACGGCGGCGTGTTCGGTTCGCTGATGTCGACCCCGATCATCAACCCGCCGCAGTCGGCGGTGCTGGGCCTCCACCGTATCGAGGATCGCCCGGTGGTGGTGAACGGCCAGGTCGTCGTCCGCCCGATGATGTACCTCGCGCTCAGCTACGATCACCGCCTGATCGATGGCCGCGAGGCGGTGACCTTCCTCGTCGCGCTGAAGAATGCGATCGAGGATCCGACCCGGCTGCTGATCGACCTGTAAGTTCCTATATATCCGGGTGGCGCATTCGGGCGGGCGGGGCTCGCCCGCCCGAATGCACGGGAGTTTGATGAAATGGCTGACTACGACTTCGACGTCCTCGTGATCGGTGCAGGCCCCGGCGGCTATGTCGCGGCGATCCGCGCGGCCCAGCTGGGCCTCAAGACCGGCTGCGTGGAGAGCCGCGCGACGCTTGGCGGCACCTGCCTCAACGTCGGCTGCATCCCGTCCAAGGCGATGCTGCACGCCTCCGAACTGTATGACGCGGCGGCCAACGGCCACCTCGCCAAGCTCGGCATCAAGACGCAGGTCGAGCTCGATCTCGACACCATGCAGGGCCAGCGCATCGATGCGGTGAAGGGCCTGACCGGCGGCATCGAATTCCTGTTCAAGAAGAACAAGATCGAGTGGCTGAAGGGCCATGCCGCCTTCACCGGCACCGACACCGTGCAGGTCGGCGATCGCACCGTGCGCGCCAAGAACATCGTCATCGCCACCGGTTCCTCGGTCACCCCGCTGCCGGGCGTCGAGATCGACGAGAAGATCGTCGTCTCCTCCACCGGCGCGCTGGAGCTGGAGACGGTGCCGCAGAAGCTCGTCGTGATTGGCGGCGGCGTTATCGGCCTGGAGCTGGGCTCGGTCTGGAAGCGCCTCGGCGCGCAGGTGACGGTGGTCGAATTCCTCGACCAGATCCTGCCCGGCTTCGATGGCGAGGTCCGCAAGGAAGCCAACAAGATCATGAAGAAGCAGGGTCTGGAGTTCAAGCTCTCGACCAAGGTGACCGGCGTGAAGGTTGACGGCGGCAAGGCCAGCGTCACCGTCGAGCCGGCCGCCGGCGGTGCCGCCGAGACGCTGGAGGCGGACGTCGTGCTGGTGTCGATCGGCCGCAAGCCCAACACCGACGGCCTTGCGCTCGACAAGGCGGGGCTCGAGGTCAACAAGCGCGGCCAGATCGAGATCGACCATGATTTCCGCACCAAGGTGCCGGGCATCTGGGCGATCGGCGACGTCGTGCCCGGCCCGATGCTCGCCCACAAGGCCGAGGACGAGGGTATCGCGGTGGCCGAGAACATCGCGGGCCTCACCGGCGTCGTGAACCACGACGTGATCCCGAGCGTGGTTTACACCGCGCCGGAAATCGCGGGTGTCGGCCTCACCGAGGAGGCGGCGAAGGAGCGCGGCGAGATCAAGGTCGGCAAGTTCCCGATGCTCGCCAACTCGCGCGCCAAGACCAACCACGAGCCGGACGGCTTCGTGAAGGTGATCGCCGACGCCAAGACAGACCGCGTGCTCGGCGTGTGGTGCATCGCGTCCGTTGCCGGCACGATGATCGCCGAGGCGTGCGTCGCCATGGAGTTCGGTGCGACCAGCGAGGACATCGCCTACACCTGCCACGCCCACCCGACCCACTCGGAGGCGATGAAGGAAGCGGCGATGGCCGTGACGGGGAAGCCCATCCATATCTGAGGTTCCGGCCTCATCCGACGATTGCGACCGCCCGCCGAGCTTCGGCCAGTGGGCGGTCGAGGTGCCGCGCGCGGCGCTCGCCATCGCTTCGATCGTGCCGTCGCGCCGCATGCTCTGCGCAGCGCCCCGTGGCGACGGCCGGCCGGTGATGCTGCTGCCGGGGCTGGTCAATTCAGACCGGTCGATGGCGCTGATGCGACGTTATCTCAATCGTTTGGGCTATCGTGCGTTCGGCTGGGGGCTGGGCCGCAATCTCGGTGCGCGGGTGATCGGTGGCGCGGATGGCGACCGGCTGATCGGGCAGGTGGCGAAGCTCCATGACGAGACGGGCGAGACGGTCACGCTCGTCGGGGTCAGCCTGGGCGGCATCATGGCGCGCTTCGTCGCGCATCGCCGCCCCGATCTCGTCCGCGAGGTCATCACCGTCGCCTCGCCTTATGCTGGCGATCCCCGCGCGACACGGGTGTGGCGGCAGTTCCAGTGGCTGACCGGCGAACGGCTGGACGACGCCGGCGTGGTGGCTCGCCGCCGCGAGATAGCCCGGCCCCTGCCTGTTCCGGCGACCGCGATCTGGAGCCGCAGCGACGGCCTCGTCAACGGCCTGATTTGCCGCGCGCCGGACGAATCGGGGCTGCGATGCATCGAGATACGCAGCGGCCATCTCGGCGTGCAGGTCCGCCCGCAGACATTGCGCGCGATCGCCGATGTACTGGGCGGCGCGCCGGCCTGATCCGGCTCAGCTTGTCGGCCATGCCGGCCGTGCGGCGAGCGGCTTGCCGTCCGCACCAAGGTGGCATTGATCCCGGCCGCGCCGGAAAGCAGCGACGTCTTCGGGAATCGGATGGATGCCCATTTCGGCGATACTGTCGAGATACTGGTTTGACGCGATCACCATCCACCGATTCAGCGAACGCAGCCGCGCGGACGCGAGGAGGAGGCGATCCCGCCCGGTCGCATCGATGGCCGGGGCCTCGAGATCGGAGAGCAACTGCGTCTCTTGCTCGTTCCAGTTCGCCATGATCCGGATCGCCGAGAACTCGCCGGCATATTCGAGCATCTCATCCGGCTTCATATGGGCGGACGCCTGCGAAGTGGTCACGACCGTCCACGCATCGGTCGTCCAGATCCGGACCGGGATATCGGGGTGGGAGTTCGGATCGATCGACTTCCCGGCCCCCACGACGGCATCCACCGACTTGAGATAGGCGAGCGCGCAATCCGCCATCGCCTTGCGCTCGATCGCGAGAACGGCCTCCTCCCGCAACTCCGATCGCATCGTGTCGCGCGCTTCGTGGACCTGTTCGCGCCAATGCAGGATCTCGGCGATCTGCTCGGCGCCGAGCGCGATCATCACGCCCAGCACGATGATGCCGACCTCGCCGAAAAATTCCCGCCAGCCGTGGACCGGTTTAATCTTGTGGATGTCCATGCGCGCCCCCGCTGCAGCCCTTCTCTTATTAACCCGCAATTGAATCGTTGTCAGCCCGTCACGAAATTCGGAACGGACTGAAAGGCGTGGCGTTTTGAAAGTCTTCCCGCCGTCTGGGTGGCGGGTGCAGGGAGACGAACCATGCTTTGGACGATTGCCGTCATCCTCATCATTCTGTGGCTGCTGGGCTTCGGTTTCCACATCGCCGGTGGGATCATCCATCTGCTGCTGGTGATCGCGCTGGTCGTGATCGTGGTGCAGCTGATCACGGGCCGCCGGTCGGTCTAGCCCGAGAACACGCTCCAGCCGGTGGCCTCCGCGAGCCTTCGAGCG
>BACX01000373.1 GCA_000333335.1 Sphingomonas-like bacterium B12
CGTCCCGCACTCGAGGTCTACAAGTCCGGCCGTGCCACCGTGGAATCGGGCGGCATCGGCGCGACCATCAACATCCGTTCGCCACGTCCGCTGGACAAGCCGGGCCTGCATGGCAGCTTTACGGCGAAGGGCGTGCTCGATACCTCGCGCAACGGCAAGGATCCTGTGACGCCCGAAGTGTCGGGCATCTTCAGCGATACCTTCGCCGACGACCGTATCGGTATTTCGGTCAACGGCATCTACCAGCTCCGCAAGGGCAGCCAGAACGCGGCCAACTTTGGTTACCGCGATGGTTATCTAGGGTCCGAGAACAACTGGGGCTCGCTGGCGCAGCCGGGCGATCCGCGCGCCGCGAACATCACCAATCGTCCCGGCCCGAACGACGTCTATCAGGTGCCGCAGAACGGCGGCTACGATCTGGTCGATTTCAAGCGCGAGCGCATCAACGGCCAGGCCGTCCTGCAGGCGCGCCCGACCGACAATCTGACCGCGACGGTGGATTACACCTTCTCGCAGAACACGGTGACCACGCTCGACCAGAGCGTCGGCATCTGGTTCAACCACAACAATACGACCAGCAGCTGGACGGACGGCCCGGTCGCCGCTCCGAACTTCTATTCGGAGCATTTCAACGCCAACGAGGCGAAGGATCTCGCTTATTCGGGGTCGCTCACCTCGACGCGCAGCATCAACAAGTCGCTGGGCGGCAATCTCGCATGGAATACGCCGATCGATGGCCTGACCATCACGCTGGATGGTCACCATTCGACCGCGGTATCGAAGCCGCATAACGGCCTTGGCAACAGCAACTCGGTCGGCACCGCTGTCTTCGGTATTCAGGACCAGACGATCGACTTCACGCATTATCTGCCGACGATCTCCTATACGATGTATCCGGGCATCAACGCGCTCGATCCGTCGCTCATCACGCCGACCGGCAATGCGTTCCGCAACTCGCTGTTCAAGGATCGCATCAACCAGGGCCAGTTCATCGGTCATTACGAGAACCGCACCGGTGCACTCGATTTCATCGAGAGCCTCGATTTTGGTTTCTCGTACATCGATAACAAGGTCCGCACCGCATACAGCGTCAACCAGCACGATACCTGGGGCGGCGCCGGTCCGGCGTCCGACATTCCGGACGATCTCTTCCACCTGACCAACCTGCCGAAGGGCTTTTCGGGTCTGCCGGGTGCGAACGACCCGGCCATGATCCAGCAATTCTACACGTTCGACGTGAAGAAGATGGTGTCGCTGATCGACAGCCTTTACGGCACCTGCGGCGGCGACGGCCAGTGCCTGCTGCCTTATACGGCCGATCGTCGCCTCGACGAGAAAACCTACGCGCCGTATCTTCAGGTCAACAGCAAGTTCAACCTGTTCGGTCGCCCGGCGCATATCTTCGCCGGCGTACGCTACGAGAAGACGACGATCGACTCCTCGGCGCTCGTGCCGGTGCCGAACGGCACGCGGTGGGTCTCCGCCAACGAATTCGATGTCATCTATTCGGGTGACAGCGCGTTCACCACGCTGAAGGGCAAATACAGCAACTGGTTGCCGTCGGTCGATTTCGACTTCCAACCGATCAAGAACGTCAAGCTGCGCGCTTCTTACAGCCACACGATCGCACGTGCCGACTACGGCAGCCTGCAGGGCGGCCAGACGGTGGACCAGCTGTTCCGTATCGCCAACGGCACCGGTTCGCAGGGCAATCCGGGCCTGCTTCCCTACAAATCGAAGAATATCGATCTGTCGGCGGAGTGGTACTACGCGCCGACAAGCTATCTCTCGATCGCTTATTTCCACAAGCGGGTCAGCAACTTCATCGGGACGACCCGCGTCGACCAGACGGCGTTCGGGCTGACCAACCCGGCGGATGGCCCCCGTTACCAGGCTGCGATCGCGGCACTGGGTGCCAATGCCACGACGACGGACATTCGCAACTATATCTTCCAGCATTATCCGGAATCGTCGAACGCGGCGACGGGTGAAATCTTCGGCCTGCCCGAAGACAACCCTCTCGATTTCCAGATTTCGGAGCCGTACAACAGCGACCAGAAGGCGACGATCCACGGTTGGGAATTCGGCCTCCAGCACAATTTCTGGAACACCGGCTTCGGCGTGATCCTGAACTACACGGTTGTCGATGGATCGGCGAAGTACAACAACACGCTGCCGGCCAGCGTCGTTCCCGGTCAGTTCGCGCTGCTGGGTCTGTCGGATACGGCCAACGTCGTGGGCTTCTACGACAAGAATGGCATCCAGGCACGTATCGCCTGGGATTGGCGCGCCAAGTTCCTGAACGGAGGCGGGCCGAACCCGAGCTACACGGCTGCGTACAGCCAGCTCGATGCCAGCGCGAGCTGGGAGTTCCGGAAGAACTTCAGCGTGTTCTTCGAAGGTCTCAACCTGACGAACTCGTCGCAGCGCATCTACCAGCGTTCGAGCCGGAACGTGACCTACGTTTCGCCCGGATCGGCGCGCTATGCAGCCGGCGTCCGCATCGCCTTCTGAGCGTAAGGCCCGACCCGGCAACAGAAAGGCCACACCCTGCAAGGTGTGGCCTTTTGCCTGTCCGGGGCGCACAAGACGGCGCAGGCAGAATAGTATGGACAGGCGAACGGACAGGACGGTGAGCAGGCCCATTTCCGAGATCGTGATCGTCGGCGGTGGCACGGCCGGATGGCTCGCCGCCTGTATGATTGCCGCGCGCGCCGACGCCGATGCCGCGCATCCGATCCGCGTCACCCTGGTGGAATCGCCCGACGTGCCGACCGTCGGTGTCGGTGAGGGGACATGGCCGACGATGCGCCGGACGCTGGAGCGGATCGGCATATCCGAGGCCGAATTCCTCCTCGCTTGCGACGGCTCGTTCAAGCAGGGCTCGCGCTTCGACGGCTGGGTGGCCGGCGGGGACGAGAGCTATGATCACCCCTTCGTACCGCCGATCGAAGGCGAGCCGGCCGCGATCGTGGAAGGTTGGCGCCTGTCGGGCGATCGATCCTTCGCGGAGACCGTTGCCACGCAATCGACGGTCTGCGCGGCGGATCTCGCGCCGCGCCAGCGGGCGATGCCGGATTATGCCGGTGCGCTGAACTACGCTTATCATCTCGACGCCGGGAAGCTCGCGGCGTTGCTCAGCCTACATGCCACCGAGCGGCTCGACGTGCGGCTGGTGCGCGACCATGTCGTCGGTGTGGATCGCGCGGCGGACGGCGACATCGCGGCGGTTCGCACCCGCGCATCCGGTACGATCCCCGGCGATCTGTTCCTCGATTGCAGCGGCCATGCGGCGCTGCTGATCGGCGGCGAATATGGCGTGCCCTTTCTCGATCGCAGCGACGTGCTCTTCAACGACCGAGCGCTGGCGGTGCAGGTGCCGGTCGCGGCGGACTCGCCGATCGCCTCGCAGACGATCGCGACCGCGCACCGGGCCGGCTGGCTGTGGGATATCGGGTTGCCGACCCGTCGCGGCGTCGGTTGCGTCTATTCTTCGGCCCATGCCAGCGATGATGATGCGGCAAAAATTCTCACCGATTATCTCGTCGGGGCGATGCCGGGCGTTTCGATCGATGATCTGAACCCGCGTCGCCTGGCGTTCCGCTCCGGCCATCGCGAGCGTTTCTGGGAGCGCAACTGCCTCGCCATCGGTCTATCCGCAGGTTTTCTCGAACCGCTGGAAGCCTCGGCGATCGTGCTGGTCGAGCTGTCGCTCAACGCACTGCTCGACAATTTTCCGGCGTCGCGTGACGTGATGGATATCCACGCCGATCGCTTCAACGCGCTGTTCCGCTATCGCTGGGATCGGATCGTCGAGTTCCTGAAACTTCACTATCTGCTCAGCCGTCGCGAGGAGCCTTACTGGCGCGCGCATCGTGATCCGGTCACTATCCCGCAGCGTCTCGCCGATCTGCTGCGGCTGTGGAAGCACCAGCCGCCTTCGAACCGGGACTTCCCCGCGATCGAGGAGGTGTTTCCGGCGGCCAGCTACCAATATGTGCTGTACGGCATGGGTTTCGCACTGCCCGAGCCGGGGGCAATCCGCATCGGCACACTGCAGCATACCACCGCAATGCTGCGCCAGGTCGAGCAGCGCGGGCGCTCGCTCATCGCCAGCCTTCCCACCAACCGCGCCTATCTGGCCGCGCTGCGTCGTGACGCGGGCGTGGTCGATCTCAAGGAACATGCCTCCTGATGTCCAGCCACGCGATCCTCACCGCCGACACCCATCGCGACCTCCGCATCCGCACCGATCGCGCTGCGGAGCTTGGCGACGACATGATGATGGCGCTCGCGGTGCCGTCCGAGTTTCGCAAGCTGCAGCTCGATTACCCGATCCTGTTCCGCCTCGATCTGGATCGCGACAATTTCACGGCGGTCGCCTTGTTCGGCTTCGAGGCGGGTGAGAACCTCTTCGTCTCGAACGGACATTGGGATGCCGGCTATCGCCCGCTCTCGGTCGATATCCAGCCCTTCCTGATCGGCGGACGCCGCGACGGTTTCGAGTCCAAGCAGGTCCATATCGACATGGCGAGCCCGCGCATCGATCGCGACGGGGAGGGCGTGCGGGTCTTCGATCAGGACGGGCGCGCGACACCGTATCTGGAGCGCGTCTCGGCACAGCTCGGCGAACGGATGCGGGCTAC
>BACX01000372.1 GCA_000333335.1 Sphingomonas-like bacterium B12
ATGGCACTGATCAACAAGGCGGTCCCCGCCCCCGCCCCGATCGAGCGAGACGACGCCTTCCGCAAGGCGCAGGAACTGCTGCTCTCCTACGGCATCACCGCGACCTGCGACATGGGATCGACCGTCGACGACTGGAACGTCTACCGCCGCGCCGGCGACGTGAACGCGATCCGGATCCGCATCGTCAGCTACGGGCGCGGGGTGGAGACGGCGCTGTCGGTGGCGGGCAACCAGCCGACGCCGTGGCTCTATGACGGGCACCTGCGCATGGTCGGCGTCAAGCTGTTCGCCGACGGCGCGCTGGGATCGCGCGGCGCGTGGCTCAAGCAGCCGTATAGCGACAAGCCGGACACGCGCGGCATCCCGTTCATGGACGATACGCGCCTCAAGAATTTGATGAGCCGCGCGGCGATGGACAATCTGCAGGTCGCGGTCCACGCGATCGGCGATGCGGCGAACGACCAGGTGCTCTCGGCGATCGAGGAGCTGTCGGACACCTACAAGGGCGATCGCCGCTGGCGGATCGAACATGCCCAGATCGTCGATCCGGCCGACCTGCCGCGCTTCGCGCATGACGGCATCATCGCCTCGATGCAGCCCACGCACGAGACGAGCGACTGGAAGATGGCCGAGGAGCGGCTCGGCCCGACGCGCCTGAAGGGCGCCTATGCCTGGGCGACGATGGAGGCCGAGCATGTGCCGCTCGCCTTCGGGTCGGACTATCCGGTGGAAAGCCCCAACCCCTTCCCCGGCCTCGCCGCCGCCGTCTCGCGGCAGGATGCCAACGGGCAGCCGGCGGGCGGATGGCAGCCGCAGGAACGCATCACCATGCCACAGGCGCTCGCCGCCTTCACCTCCGGCGCGGCCTATGCGGCGCAGGCGGAGGACCGGATCGGATCGCTGGAGCCGGGCCACCTTGCCGACTTCGTGCTAGTCGATACCGATCCGCTGACCACGCAGGATGCCCAAGCCGTCCGCCACACGCAGGTGCTGGAGACGTGGATCAACGGCATACGGGTGTGGGTGAAGAAGTGACGAGCAGCCCGGAGGCCGGCACCACTGCCGGCCGATCGGGGTGGTGGAGCGCCATCAGGACCACGTCGGTCCAATCGCCGGCGATGAACAATGCGGCGTTTAGTCGCCCCTCCTCGCGGAAACCAAGCTTCGCGTAGAGTGCGATCGCAGTCTCATTGCCCGCGAAGACCGACAGCGTCAGCCGCGTCAGGTTGAGGTGGTTCCAGCAATAGTCGATCGCCAGACGTAGCGCCTCGCGGCCTTTGCCCTTGCCCCGCTCGGCCCGATCGATGCGGAGACCGATGGTGGCGGAACGGTGGATCGGCTCGATCCGGCTGATCTGGACGTAGCCTATGATCTCGCCCGCCTCGCGCGAGCGGATCGCGAAGAAGGCGCGCGTCGGATCGCATTCGGCGTTCAGCCAGAACCCCTCCTG
>BACX01000371.1 GCA_000333335.1 Sphingomonas-like bacterium B12
CACTTCGGACAGGGTCTTCACGTCGTCCGGGTCGTTCGGGCAGGCCACGATCGGCTCGTGGATGTCGGCCAGGTCGATCTCGATGACAGCGGCGTACTCGGCGTCGGCATCCGGCTCCAGCAGCTCCGGGTTGGCCAGCCACGCTTCCATCTTCTCGATACGGCGCTGCAGCGAACGCGGGTCCTGGTAACCCTCGGCGATCATCCACTTCAGCAGCGTGATGTTGCTGTTGAGGTACTCGATGATCGGCTCCTTGTTCAGGCGCACCGAGCAACCGGCCGCCGAACGCTCGGCCGAGGCGTCGGACAGTTCGAACGCCTGCTCGACCTTCAGCTCCGGCAGGCCTTCGATTTCCAGGATGCGGCCGGAGAAGATGTTCTTCTTGCCAGCCTTGGCCACGGTCAGCAGGCCCGACTTGATCGCGTAAAGCGGGATCGCGTTGACCAGGTCACGCAGGGTCACGCCCGGCTGCATCTTGCCCTTGAAGCGCACCAGCACCGACTCCGGCATGTCCAGCGGCATCACGCCGGTGGCAGCGGCGAAGGCAACCAGGCCCGAACCGGCCGGGAACGAAATGCCCACCGGGAAACGGGTGTGCGAGTCACCACCGGTGCCGACGGTGTCCGGCAGCAGCATGCGGTTGAGCCAGCTGTGGATCACGCCGTCGCCCGGGCGCAGCGAGACGCCGCCACGGGTGGAGATGAACTCCGGCAGGGTGTGGTGGGTCTTCACGTCCACCGGCTTCGGGTAGGCGGCGGTGTGGCAGAACGACTGCATCACCAGGTCGGCCGAGAAGCCCA
>BACX01000370.1 GCA_000333335.1 Sphingomonas-like bacterium B12
GGCCAACCGCGCCCTGCGCGACGCCTACGAACAGGGCGCGCCGATTGAACGAGAAGCTCTGATGGGCTTCGTTGACGAGGCGACCGGCGCGGCGCCGTTTGCGAAACTTCATGGCATCAATCCTGCGCGCGGATCTTGCCGATCGCCAGCCGCCAGCGGTCGAGACGCGCGCACAGCCGCCCGATGATCGGGAAGCACAGGATGGAGATGGCGAGCTGCGGCAGGATCAGGCGAACCGGCGTCGCGCCGCCCGTCCAGCAGGCGATCGCCCAGCCCGCGAGCATCGCGAACGCGATGGCGATCGCGGCGAGCAGCCATTCCTGCCAATAGTCGCGCCAGAGCAAGCGTCCCTCAACAAGATCGGCGAGCAACAGACACGCCGTCCACGTTACCATCCCCGTTCCCAGCGTCTGCCCCGTCAGCAGATCATCCGCAAGGCCAAGTGGCAGGCCGATCCACGCAGCCCATATTTCCGGGCGCAACAGGCGCCATGCGAGCAGCATCAGCAGGCCCAGCGGCGGCCATGTCGGGGAGAGCGCGACGGTGGGCAGCAGCGAGGTCGCGGAGCCGAGCAGCGTCGAGACGATCGGGACTACCTGCGCGCGGATTTCGATCGCGCGGGTGGGTGGCGCGGAACTGGTCGGCGCGCGCATCAGGGTTTGGTGGGCTTGGCCGGCTCGGGCGGCGGCGGCAGGCCGGCGAAAGGCTGTTCGACCATCGCGTAATCGAGCTGCGCCGGGTTGGCGAGCGGCCAGCCGATCGCGACATCGCCGTCCTTGCGGAGGATCACGGCCACCGGCACGTCGGGCGGATAGAGGCCGCCGGTGCCCGACGTCAGCACGATGTCCCCACGATTGAAGGGATTGCCGCCGGCGCCGAGCGGGCGGATCTCGATCGATCCGTCGCCGCGCCCGGCGGCGAGGGCGGGCGCTCCGCCGCGCGCCAGACGAACGGGGACGACGCTGGCGCTGTCGGTGATCAGCAGCACCCGCGACGCGATCATGCCGGCATCGACGACGCGGCCGACAAGACCCTCCGGCGAGCGCACCGGCTGCCCCGGCCGCACGCCCTGCGCGGCGCCGGCATCCAGCGTCGCGTACCGGCGGCTGCTCACCCCGGTCGAGCCGACGATACGTGCCACCGCGATCGATCCGTTGCGGTTCTCGACCAGCTTGAGCATCCGCCGCAACCGCTCGTTCTCGAGCGCCAGGATGCGTGCGCGGACCAGTGCGGCGCGGTCGCGATCGAGCTCCTTCGCCATCGCGACATTCTTGGATCCGGCGAAGAAATAGGCGCCGATCCCGTCGACCACGCTGCCGGCGCTTCGCACCACGCCCCGCGCCGCGCCGGAGATCGGCGCCGTGGTGTCGAGCGCGGCGCCCTTGATCGTGCCGAAACCCGCCGGGTCGAAATGCGCGGCCACGACCAGCCCGAGGCCGACAAGGATGCCCGTCACCGCGATCACGTAGCTGAAGAACAGCCCGTATTGCGCGCGCCGGGAGAAACCGGGCCGCTTGTTGCGGGACGGGGCCTTCATAGTGCGATACCGGCTGACACAGACACTCCGTTCGCCCTGAGCTTGTCGAAGGGCTGCCTTTCTCTTTCAAGAAGGAAGGACAGTG
>BACX01000369.1 GCA_000333335.1 Sphingomonas-like bacterium B12
TCGAGGCGGGCGGCTGGTCACTCAGGCGATGCACGATGCGCGGGATCAGCACCTTACCGCTCGCGACGCGCGCCGCCGCTACCGCGATCTGGAGCGGATTCACCAGCGTGTAGCCCTGACCGATTGCCGAGTTCAGCGTGTCGCTGACCGTCCAGGCTTTATGATACTTGTGCTCCTTCCACGCAGGGTCCGGAACCGTCCCATATCGCTGCGAAGAGAAGGGCAGGGGGAATTTCTCGCCCAGCCCCAGCCTCTTATGCATGTCCGCCAACACCTTGGTGCCGACCTTGCGCGCCATCTGGTAGAAATAGATGTCACAGCTCTGCTGCACGGCGCGGTGCATGTCGATCGGGCCGTGGCCCTGGTGGCGCCAACAATGGAAGAAGCTGTTGCCGACCCGCAGCGCGCCCGAACATTCGACATGCTCGTCGGGCGACACGCCAGCCTCCAGCAGCGCCAGCGCATTGAGAGGCTTCACGGTGGAGCCGGCGGGGTAGAGGCCTTGCAGCGTCTTGTTGACGAGCGGCAGGTGATCGTTGGCCGACAGCATGTTCCACTCGTCGTGGCTGATGCCCTTCGAGAAGCTGTTGGGATCGTAGGCCGGCATCGAGACCATGGCGAGGATGTCGCCGGTCTGTGTGTCGATCACGACGACGGATCCGGACTGATCGCCCATCCGCTCCGCGATATAGTCCTGCAGTCCAGCGTCGATGGTAAGCTGGAGCGTCTCTCCCGGCGTCTCCGGCCGTGCCGGCAATTCGCGCACCAGCTTCCCGCGCGCGGTGACCTCGGACGGCTTGGCGCCGGGCTGGCCCCGCAGGAAATGATCGAAGGTCTTTTCCAGCCCCTGCTTGCCGATCTTGAAGCCCGGCGTAATCAGCAGAGGGTTCTTGTCCTTCTTGTAATCCTCGGCCGACGCCGAGCCGACATAGCCGATCAGATGGGCCACCGCCGGCCCGGTCGGGTAGAAACGCGAGAAGCCGCGCGCCGGCACCACGCCGGGCAGATCGGGCAGGCGCAGATTGACCTGGGCGAAATGCTCGTAATCGAGATCCTCCGCCACCTGCACCGGCTGGAAGCCGGCCGCCTTGGGCAGGTTGTCCTGCAGCCGCTCGATATCCTCGGGCGCGAGCTGAAGGAGGTTCTGGAGCAGTTCGATCTCGCGCTTGGGATCGTCGAGCAGATCGGGGATGAGATCGACGCGGAAGTCGAGCGGTTGATTGCGATCGGCTGCCCGGCGCGATCGACGATCCACCCCCG
>BACX01000368.1 GCA_000333335.1 Sphingomonas-like bacterium B12
CGCTTCGAGACGGTATCGTGATGCACGTGGATAGCCGCAAAGGCCGCCAGCAGGGCGGCGACGACCGTGATCGAGAACAGCGCCGCGACCGGGCGCGCACCACCGGATGGACGGCGTGGTCGAGGCCCGGCCAGAGCTGCCCGGCATAGCCTTCCACCGCCGGCAGCGAGATCATCTCGCCGCCGATCTTGGCGAAGCGCTTGGCGCGTCCCCGGATCGCCACGAAGCCCTCCGCGTCGATCTTCACGATGTCGCCGCTGTCGTGCCATCCGTCGTGCGGGGGCTGGAGCAGGCCCGGCGCGTCGGCCTTGTAATAGCCCGCCATGATGTTCGGCCCCCGGATCGCGAGGCGGCCGACGCTGCCGCCCTCGTCGTCGATGCCGGGGATGGCTTCCACGTTCGCCTCGATCGCGGGGAGCAGGCGGCCGACGGTGCCGGCGCGGAAGTGCATCGGCGTGTTGACCGCGATCACCGGCCCCGCCTCGGTCGCGCCATAGCCCTCCATGATGCGCAGGCCGAAGCGCTCGGCATAGGTGGCCCGCGTCGTGTCGCGCACCTTCTCGGCGCCCGCGAAGATGTAGCGGAGGCTGTAGAAGTCGTAGGCGTTCGCCATGCGCGCATAGCCGGCGAGGAAGGTGTCGGTGCCGAACAGGATCGTCGCGTTGGCGTCGTAGGCGAGCGCCGGCACGATGCGATAGTGGAGCGGGCTCGGGTAGAGCACCGTTTTGATGCCGTTGAGGATCGGCAGCAGCGTGCCGCCGGTCAGCCCGAAGCTGTGGAAGACGGGCAGCGCGTTGAGCACGATGTCGGTCGGATTGAAATCGATCCGCGCCGCCAGCTGCAGGCAATTGGAGAGCAGGTTGCGGTGGCTGAGCGCCACGCCCTTGGGCAGCCCCTCCGATCCCGAGGTGAACAGGATGACCGCCGGGGTGTTCGGATCGATCTTCAGGCGGCGGTGGATCGAGCGGGCGAACTTGCCCGCCACCAACGCACGCAGCTTGGCGCCGGTGCCGATCGTGGCGGCGATGTTCTCCAGCCAGATAATCCGCTTCGTTTCGCCGAGCGCCTCGACGATCGCGCCGAGCTTCGCCTGCTCGACGAAGGCGCGGGCGGTGACGATGGTTGTCACGTCCGCCGCCGTGCAGGCCGCCTGCAGGTTGTTCAGGCCCGCCGTATAGTTGAGCATCGCGGGCACGCGGCCGGTCGCCTGCAGCGCGAAGAAGGTCGCGACCACGCCGTTGACGTTGGGCAGCAGCACGCCGACCGCCTCGCCCTGCCGCGTATCCTTCGACAGCGCGCGGCCGAGCGCCTGCGTGCCGGTGATCAGGCGGCTGTAGGTCATCGGCTCGCGCTTGATGTCCTCGGCGACCGGCGCCTTCATGCCATGCAGCGCGGCGGCGTCGAGCAACGCCTCGAACAGAGTGCGGTGGGTGTTCGACGTCGCGAAGATCATCGCCGACATCTCGTCGTACAGCCGCCGCCCGGCGATGGCGCGCCGCTCGCGCGCCGACATCTCGCCCTCCACCCGGAAGCGGCGCGGCGGCAGCACGGTGAGCGTGATCTTGGGGAAAGCGCGGGTCCGCACCTTGCCCTTCAGCCGCGAGAAGGGGGAGTATTGCGCCCCGTCGATCCGCACCGGCACGATCGGCGCGTCGGCCTTGTCGGCGACCATGCCGGGGCCGTCGAAGATCTTCATCAGCGCGCCGGTCACGGTGATGCGGCCCTCTGGGAAGATCACCAAAGTGCGGCCCTCCTTCACCGCCTTCACCATCGCCTTGGCGGCCATCGGGTTGGTCGGATCGACCGGGAAGGCGTCGAACATGCGCAGGAACGGCTTCACCCACCAGGCCTGCGCAACGCGGGTATGGACTGCGAAGGTCGGCTTCCCCGGCAGGAAGGCGGCGAGCAGCAGCCCGTCAAGGAAGGAGACGTGGTTCACCACCACCACCGCCCGCTCGCCCGGCAGTGGCATGTTCTCGGCGCCGATCAGGTCGGCGCGGTAGAAAAGGCGCAGCGCGGCGCGGACGGTCGCCTTGAACACCGTCTCGGGCAGCAGCGCGCAGCAATACAGCGCCACGAACAGGCCGAAGACGCCCAGCGTGATGAAAAGGGTGGGGCTGCCCGCGCCGGTCCACAGGATGAAGGCGACAACGGCGGAGATCAGCACCATGCCGGCGGCGTTGACGATGTTGTTGGCGGCGACGTCGCGTGATCGGCTGGCGGGATCGCCGAGCGTCTGCAGCAGCGCGTAGAGCGGCACGATATAGACGCCGCCCGCGATCGCGATCGCCAGCAGGTCGATCACCAGCCACCAGCTTTCCGGCGCCTGCAGGAAGCCCTTCACGCCGACGGTGGTGGCGTACGGCTCCAGCCCCGAGACGGTGATGCCGAGGTGGATCACGGCGAGCGCCAGCACCAGCGCCGAGACCGGCACGTAGCGCGCCGAAATCTCGCCGCCGAGCAGCTTGCTCACCACCAGCGATCCGATCGCGACGCCCACCGAGAACAGTCCGAGGAAAAGCGCGCCCACCGTCTGGGTGGCGTTGAGGTGACCGACCAGCGGCACGAACTGCTGGGTCAGCACCGCGCCCAGAGAGAAGAACCAGGTGATCCCCATGATTGCGAGGAACAGGTTCCGGTTGCGCCGCGAATGGGCGACGATCCGCGCGGTGGAGGCGATCAGGTTGACCTCCACCTTCGGCCGGTCGGCGGCGGGCGGGGCGGCGGGGATGAACAGGCTGGTGGCGAGGCCCACCACCGCCACGCCGATCATCGCATGGGTGGCGTCCGCCGTCGGCAGCAGCCCGCCCGCCAGCTGCCCGGCGAGGATGGCGAGGAAGGTGCCGGCCTCGATCAGCCCGGTGCCGCCCATCAGCTCATGCTCACGCAGATGCTGGGGGAGCATCGAATATTTGACCGGCCCGAACACGGTGGAATGTACGCCCATCGCGAACAGCACGCCCATCAGCAGCGGCATCGATCCGCTGTCGATGGCGATCAGGCCGACGCCCATGATCGCGATCTCGGCGATCTTCACGCCCTGCGCGACGCGCGCCTTGTCGAGCCGGTCGGCCAGCTGCCCGGCCACCGAGGAGAAGAGGAAGTAGGGCAGGATGAACACCCCGCCCGCGATCACCGCGATCAGGGCAGCCCTGTCCGCGTCGCCCCGATAGAGGCTGAACGAGACGAGGAACAGCATCGCCGATCGATAGAGATTGTCGTTGAAGGCCCCCAGGAACTGGGTGACGAACAACGGCCAGAAGCGGCGCTTCGACAGCAGACCCCATTGCGGTGCGGACATGGACCCAGATCCCAGAGCGCCGTTGACCTCATCGTCATTGCGGGCGTGAAGCGACGAAGCAATCCATGCCGGCGCGGATGGCGCTGGACGGCTCCGTTGCGTGCGCAATGACGATACCCACTCGGCCCGGTTGTCGGCGAGAAACATTAACGCTTCGGGACGTCGCCGATTCCCTCTGCCGCGCTGGGAGATAGCTGTATATTGATCGGTGTTCAATAATTATTTTGAACAGTGTTTATTATGAGCGTGTCCTCCACCCTCACCCCTTCGCGGGTCATGCCTGCGAAGGCTGGCATCTCCCGATGGAGGGGCGCCGCGTCAGCCCCGAGACCCGGGCGGCCGGCGCGGAGTCATCCGGTTTCAAGCCGAAGCTTCGCTGAAAAAACTGTAACCCCGGGACTGTCGTGACACCCTGCCAGGCCAACCGTGGGCAGGGGCTTCTGGTCCCGAACTTAAAGTCTGGACGCGGCTCAGGTTACGATCCG
>BACX01000367.1 GCA_000333335.1 Sphingomonas-like bacterium B12
GCTGATGCTGCTCGCCGGCATGTCGCTCTCCACCTTTATCGAGGAGAAGTCGAACAAGGTGATCGAGGTGCTGGCAGCCGCCGTGCCGATCGACGCGATCTTCCTCGGCAAGCTGGTGGCGATGCTGGCCATCTCGCTCACCGGCGTGGCGATCTGGGCAGGCGCGGCGCTGACGGCGGTGCTGGTGTTCTTCCCCCACGCTCTATCGGGCGCGACCGTGCCGGCGGTGGGCTGGCCGCTCTTCATTGGCGCGGCGATCCTCTATTTCACGGTAAGTTATCTGCTGATCGGCGCGGTGTTCCTCGGCCTCGGGTCGCAGGCGGGCAGCCCACGCGAGGTGCAGTCGATGGCAATGCCGGTGACGATGGCACAACTCGTCCTGTTCGGCTTCGCGTCCGCCGGCACCAGCCATCCGGACGGCTGGCTCGGCATCGCCTCGGCGGTCTTCCCGTGGAGTTCGCCGCTGTCGATGCTGGGCCGTGCCGCCTTGCTGCCGACGCTGTGGCCGCACCTGCTGGCGCTGGCATGGCAGATTCTCTGGCTGGTCCTGGCGCTGCGCGTCGCCGCCGCCATGTTCCGCCGCGCGGTGCTCAAGTCCGGCGGCGGCTGGCGGTGGCCATGGATGCGGAGGGCTTAATATCCCACCGTCAGGCCGATCGCGTAATATTTGGGGCCGGCATTGCCCTTCAGGTTGACCATCGGCAGCAGCGGCATCGCCACCGTGCCGTAGGGGCGCGTGTGGTCGCCCGAGATGCGGACGCCTGCGCCGATCTTCGCGAATGCCGGGATCTTGTACGCCGCCTCGACGCGGCCATAGGGGCGGGTGTGGTCGTCGGCGACCAGCACGCCCACGCCCGGCGTGATCGAGAAGCCCGCGAGGCCCCAGCTGTAGCCGGCACCCAGCTCGCCCCCCCAATGGCCGTCCGCGCGGGCGCCCATGCCCTCCGCGCCGATACCGGCCTGGGCCGCCGAGGCGGCGCCGATGCACAGTGAGGCAGCCAGTATTGCGGTGCGGAGTCTCGTCATCCCTTGATCCTTACTAACGCGCACCCCTGCGGGATACGCGCTGTCAGGCGGCGGGATTCCGCGTCAAGCGCGCGGGGACGGGGCGAGTCCGTGGCGCGGTGGACCGTTGCCCCACCGGATATGCATCCGGCGGGGCGCGGGCTTACTCCGCCGGCAGCTTCCAGGTCACGCCGCCCGAATAGGTGGAGGCGACGGCGGTGCCGGCCCCGTTCTGTGCGGGCTTGAAGCGGGCGCGGCTGATCAGCCGGCTGCACGCGGTGCGATCGAGATCGTCCGATCCGCTGCTTGCCAGCACCGAGCAGGCGGTGGGCTTGCCGTCCGCGCCGATATCGAGGCGGAAGCTGGTCCGTCCCTCGATCCCCGCGCGCACCGCCGAGGGCGGATAGTCGTCGGTCGTCACCCAGCGGCCGGGATCGCCGCGCGGGGTCGCCTTCGCGGTGTGATCGACCGGTTGCGGCTGGGGTTGGGGCAAAGGATCGCCCATTCCGCCGCCGCCGCCCGTAGGCATCGGGATCGGCGGGAGGGGCAGGGGATCGGGCACCTTGATGACCGGATCGATGATCTTGATCGGCGTGCGCACCGGCTGGAGGTCGGTGGTCGGCTTCGGCTGCGTCGTCTTCTCGGTCTTGGGTTGCGGCCTCGGTTCGGGCGGCGGCGGGAGCTTCCACTCCTTGTCGGGGATGATCCATGTCGGCGCGCGCACGATCTTCATCGCCAGCCCGGAGGCCAGCCCGTACCCCACCACGCCGATCACCACGAGCGAAACCGCCCCCGAGATCGTCTTCTCGCGACGTCTGTCCTGATCGATATAGGCCATGATATCTCCCTCTTATGGGATGTTGTATCATGCCACCATTGTAAAAATCCGCAATAGACCAAATGGAGGATCGCATTGGACTTGGAGATGACAATCTATACTGCAATTGCACAAATATTGTTGTTCAGTCGTGCAATTCATCAGCTGTCCGCCGCCATCTCCGAAAGTCGCGGATAATCGAGCTTGCCGGTGCCGAGCACGGGCAGCGCATCGACCACGCGGATATCCTTGGGCACCGAAATTTCCGCGACGCCGTTGGCCTTCGCCCAGCCGACCAGCTCGGATGCGGTCGCGCCGGGCTTGGTGGTGAACAGCACCAACTGCTCGCCCTTGCGCGGATCGGGGCGAGTCACGACGGCGTGGTCGAGGCCCGGCCAGAGCTGCCCGGCATAGCCTTCCACCGCCGGCAGCGAGATCATCTCGCCGCCGATCTTGGCGAAGCGCTTGGCGCGTCCCCGGATCGCCACGAAGCCCTCCGCGTCGATCTTCACGATGTCGCCGCTGTCGTGCCATCCGTCGTGCGGGGGCTGGAGCAGGCCCGGCGCGTCGGCCTTGTAATAGCCCGCCATGATGTTCGGCCCCCGGATCGCGAGGCGGCCGACGCTGCCGCCCTCGTCGTCGATGCCGGGGATGGCTTCCACGTTCGCCTCGATCGCGGGGAGCAGGCGGCCGACGGTGCCGGCGCGGAAGTGCATCGGCGTGTTGACCGCGATCACCGGCCCCGCCTCGGTCGCGCCATAGCCCTCCATGATGCGCAGGCCGAAGCGCTCGGCATAGGTGGCCCGCGTCGTGTCGCGCACCTTCTCGGCGCCCGCGAAGATGTAGCGGAGGCTGTAGAAGTCGTAGGCGTTCGCCATGCGCGCATAGCC
>BACX01000366.1 GCA_000333335.1 Sphingomonas-like bacterium B12
CTCCTCGGCCGGCGGGTCGATGCCCAGCGTCTTGACGTGGAGGAACTCCTCCTCGACCTGCCGGCGATATTCGTCGGCGCCGATCTCGTGGACGAGGATCTTGATCCGGGCCTTGTAGATGTTGTCGCGCCGGCCGTAGCGATTGTAGACGCGCAGGCA
>BACX01000365.1 GCA_000333335.1 Sphingomonas-like bacterium B12
GGCGGCGCCGCGTCGGTCCCATGTGCTGCCGGGAAACTTGCCGGTCAGCCCCAGCGCGGTCTCGCCCGCTTCGGGCGCGAAGGCGGCTACATAGACCAGTGCCTTGACGTTGGCCGCACCCTCCGCCGCCTCGCTGATCACCGATCCGCCGTAGGAATGTCCGACGAGCACGACCGGGCCAGTGATGCCCTTCACGACCGACGCGACCACATCGGCGTCGGCGCGGACGCCGCGCAGCGTGTCGGGCGCGGCGACGACGGTGTAGCCGTCGTGCTGGAGCGCGGCGATCACCCCGTTCCAGCTCGACGAATCCGCGAAGGCGCCATGGACGAGGACGACGGTCGGCTTTGCCGCCGGCTTCGCGTGCGCAGCCGGCGCGAGCAGGCCGGCGGCGAGCGTCAGCCCACTGGAAAGGGCCAATCTTCTCATCGTGATGCTCCCTCTCATGCGAGCGCGACAACGGTGTCGATGTTGCCCTTCACCGCCTTCGAATACGGGCAGGTACGATGGGCGGCCTCGATGATCTGACGGGCCAGGTCGGGGTCGAGGCCGGGAACGTGGACATCGAGCCGCGCGGCCAGCGTGTAGCCATCGTTGCTATGACGCAGTTCGACCCACGCATCGATCGCGAGCGCTTCGGGCAGCGTCACGCCTTTGGCTTTCGCCGCGATCGCCATCGCGCCCTCGAAGCAGGCCGACCACCCGGCCGCGAACAGTTGCTCGGGATTGGTCCCCGCGCCCGAGGTGCCGGGCGTGGAAAGCTTCACGTCGAGGTGGCCGTCAGAACTGCGGGCGGCGCCTTCCCGGCCTCCGGTGACGTGGACGTGAGCGGTATAGAGGGTCTTGCTATCGGGCATGATCTGTCTCCTTTTGGTGAAATCAGCGGAGGTGACGGAAGGCAGTGCGCACTTCCTGTGTGAAGAGCGCAGGCTGCTCCCANGCAGCGAAGTGGCCGCCGT
>BACX01000364.1 GCA_000333335.1 Sphingomonas-like bacterium B12
GGCGCGCAAGCGGCGGCCAGGGCCCTGACCTGGGTCGATTTCCCGACGCCCTCGCCGCCCTCCAGCGCGATGAAACGCCCCCGCGCCACGCTTAGAGCCAGCTGAACAGCGCCTTGATCGACGCCCAGATGCGGCCGAAGAAGCCCGCCTCGCCGACATCGCTCTCGGCGACCAGCGGCAGCGTCTGCGGATCCTGCCCCGGCGGCGAGACGACGAGATCGGCGATGTGCTGGCCGGCCTTGATCGGCGCCTTGATCGGGCCGTCATAGACAACCTTCATCGGCGGGGCGTCGCCGCCTGACTTGGCGCCGAGGACACCGCCCATGCCGAGCGGCACCGTCACCGCCAGATCGTTCGGCGCGACGAGGCCCACGGTGGAGGACGAGCCGCCCTGCACCTCGGCCGTCTCGACGCGCTTGCCCTTGGCGAACAGCGGCTTCAGGCGCCACGACGAGAAGGCCCAGTTCATGATAGAGATGGACTGGTTGGCGCGATCGTCCCAGCTCGGGAAGCCGGCGACCACCATCACCACGCGGCGGCCATTCTGCTCGGCCGATCCGGTGAAGCCATAACCCGCCTCTTCGGTGTGGCCGGTCTTGAGGCCGTCGGCCCCGGCGACCTTGCCGAGGATCGGATCACGATTGTCCTGGCTGATGTTGGTGCCGCCCATCGTCTTGCCCCAGGCGAAATTCGGCTTGGAGTAGAATTGCTTGTAGAGATCCGGGAAGTCGCGGATCGTCGCCTCGGCCAGCTTGCTGAGGTCGCGTGCGGTAACGAAGGTGACGCCGCCGTCCGGCCAGCCGTTGGCGGTGCCGAAGTTCGAATTGGTCATGCCCAGCTTGGTGCGCTGCTGGTTCATCAGGTTGACGAAGGCCGGCTCGGTGCCGGCGATGCCTTCGGCCAGCACCACGCAGGCGTCGTTGCCCGACAGCGTGATGATGCCGGACAGCAGATCCGCCACCGACACCTGCTCGCCCGCGCCGATGAACATGGTCGAGCCCTGGGCGTGCCACTTCTTCCACGTTTCGGGCGACATGGTGAACTTCTGGTCGAGCTTCAGGTCGCCGCTCTTGATCAGGCTGAAGGCGACGTAGACCGTCATCATCTTCGCCAGCGACGCCGGCGGCATGCGGCGATCCGGATCCTTCTGGAAGAGGATCGCGCCCGAATTCATATCCTGCACGAAGGCGACCTGGGCCGAGGTTTCGAGCGGCGGCACGGCGGCAAGCGCCTGGCTCGTCAGCGACGATCCGACGAGAAGGGCGACAGCATACTGGGCAGGCTTCATGATCAGGGTGTTCCGTTCGGCTCTTGTGGTTGTGCGGCGTCGATGACGGCTGCCCCCTGATAGCCCCGCGCGCGCAGCCGCGCCAGCGCTGCCGAGAGGCTGGCGTCATCGGGGTAAGGCCCGGTGACGACGCGGTAGCCGGTGGCGGTCGGCTCCACGCGCGCTCCTTCGGATGCGAGCGAGGCGGCCAGCGCATCGGCGGCGTCGGGATCGGCGGGCGCGGCAACCATGATACGGCGCTGCGGCGGCGCCGTGTAGGTCTGAGCCGGCGCGTAGGCCGGCACCGGGCTGGGCGCGACCGCTACGGGTTGCTGCACGGTCGGCGCGATATAAGGCGCCACGCGACCGGTACGCGGCGGCGTAGCCGTGGGCGAGACCGAGGACAGCAGCACCGGATAACCCCGCCTCAGCTTGTCGCGGTCGCGGCTCTTGGGCGTCACCCGCCGCACCCGCACCATGGCGCGGCCGGCGCGGACGATGCCGAGCTCGTTCGCCGCCTCCTGGCTCAGATCGAGGATGCGATCGCGCGCGAACGGGCCGCGATCGTTGACGCGCACCAGGATACGCGCGCCGGTATCCAGCCGCGTCACCTCGACATAGCTCGGCAGCGGCAGCGTCTTGTGCGCGGCGCTGGGGCGCTGGCGATAGAAGGTCTCGCCGCTCGCCGTGTGGTTGCCCTGCTCCTGGTTGCCGTACCAGCTCGCCTCGCCGATCTGATCGTAATTCGGGTCGTCTGTGGGTACGTAGGTCTGGCCGCGCACCGTGTAGGGACGGCCGAGCTTCACCGGCGTGTCGTTGACGAGGCGATGGACGCCGCCGCCGCACCCGGCGAGCAGCAGGCCGACACCCAGCGCGAGCCAGCGCTCAGTTCGAAACCGCGTCCGAGAGCAGGCCGACGGAGAGCGCATAGAAGTTGGAGCAGTTGTAATCGAGGATCGCCCGGTAGTTGCCGAAGGTCAGGTAAGCGGTGGCGCCGGGGCCGTCCGGCTCCAGCAGGGTGGCCAGCTCGTCGTCGGCCACCGTAGGCCCGGAAATCTGAACGACGCCCCGCGCCCGCCACTCGCGCATCGTCAGCCAGCGGCTGTGCCGGGCGTGGACACGCGGGCAGCGCGGGCTGTTCATGCGGGTCGCGATGGCGGAGCGATCGAGCGACGGCGGCACCGAGGCGGGCACCGCCCACGGTTCGCCGCGCCGCCAGCCGGCGTTGACGAAATAATTGCCGATCGAGGCGAGCGCGTCGGCCGGGTTGGTCCATATGTCGGCCTTGCCGTCCCCGTCGCCATCGCGGCCGAGGCGCAGATACATGGAGGGCAGGAATTGCGGATAGCCGGTCGCGCCCGCCCAGCTGCCCTTGAGCTGGCTGCGCGGGATGCCTCGATCGATCAACTTGAGCGTGGCGACCAGCTCGCCCTCGAACAGCGGACGGCGGCGGCCTTCATAGGCGAGCGTCGCCAGCGAATTGGCGAGATCGAAATTGCCGGTATAGCCGCCGTAGCTCGTCTCCTGCCCCCAGATCGCGACCATGATCGATTCGGGCACGCCGGTCTCCGCCTCGATCTTCTGCAGACGGTAACGCTGCGCCGCATAAGCCGCACGACCGCGCGCGATCAGGTCCGCCGTGACGTGCTTGGCGCGATAGGGCGCGAAATTGGCGATGGCGGAGGATTGCGTGGTCGGCGATCCGCCGGGCTGCGACTGATCGAGATCGACGACGCGCTGGCTGTAGGTGAGCGTCGGCAGCACCGTATCGAGCGTGCGCGCCGTCACGCCTTGTGCCAGCGCGCGGCTGCGAAAGTCCTGCAGATAGGCCTGGAACGCCGCCTGCTGGTCACCGCCGGGCGTCTGCGCCCGTGCGGCAAGCCCGTCCGGCCCACGCATCGGCGCCAGCGCGCCGGCCGCGATCGCCACCATCAAACCCAGGATTCTCGCAGATTTCCGCAACTTCCCCGCCTCCGTGTCCAACGCTCATGGCATAGCGGGACGCCGAGGCAAACCCACCTCGTCGCGCCGCTTGCACAATGGGGCGCGGCCGGGATAGGGCGGGTCCACGGCATCCGGGCGGGTGGCCGAGTGGTTTAAGGCAACGGTCTTGAAAACCGTCGTGGGTTCACGCTCACCGTGGGTTCGAATCCCACCCCGCCCGCCAGTCTTCATGTTTAACAGCCTGTTAGCCATCGATGAGTAGCATGCACTCGAAACGATCACGGGGAGCGGCGACATGGCATCATCGGCTGAGCATCTGGGCAGGGTCGCGCTGCGGAGCGAGGAGCGGCATGGAGTGTTGCTCGACGCGACCGTGAAGGCCTATCGCGCCGCGCCGCTCGCCGCAGCCGTCATCGATCTGTCGACCGGGGGCGCGATGCTCGCCGCAGATACCAGCGAACTCCACAAGGGCGACGAGATCGTGCTCGATGCCGCCGGCAAGCAGATCGTCGCCACCGTAGCCTGGTCCAACGAGAGCTTCTTCGGCCTCGCCTTCCACCGCCGGCTCGACCATCGTGAGATGAACTGGCTGAAGCGGGTGGGCCGGGCCTGATCCCGTCACGGGGGTTGCAAACATACCCATAACCGGCTTTGCCTCGGGCAACGAATTAGCCTGAGGATGTCATGGCCGAACCCACCATCACCCCGCTCGACTGGGCGGACCCCTTCGATCTCAACGACCAGCTGACCGACGAGGAGCGTCTCGTCCGCGACACAGCGCACGCCTACGCGCAGGAGAAGCTGCTGCCGCGCGTCACCTCGGCCTATCTGGACGAGCGCTTCGATCGCGAGATCATGACCGAGATGGGCGAGCTCGGCCTGCTCGGCGCGACCATCCCGCACGAATATGGCGGCGCGGGTCTCGGCTATGTCGCCTACGGCCTGATCGCGCGCGAGGTGGAGCGGGTCGATAGCGGCTATCGCTCCGCCATGTCAGTGCAGTCGAGCCTCGTGATGCATCCGATCTACGCCTACGGCTCCGAGGAGCAGCGCAAGAAGTATCTGCCCAAGCTCGCGACCGGCGAATGGGTCGGCTGCTTCGGGCTGACCGAGCCGGATGCCGGCTCCGATCCCGCCGGCATGCGGACCAAGGCGACCAAGATCGACGGCGGCTATCGCCTCGACGGCGCCAAGATGTGGATCACCAACTCGCCGATCGCCGATCTGGCGGTGGTGTGGGCGAAGTCGGACGCGCATGAGGGCCGCATCCGTGGCTTCGTCGTCGAGCGTGGCGCCAAGGGCTTCTCCACCCCCAAGATCGAGGGCAAGCTGTCGCTGCGCGCCTCGATTACCGGAGAGATCGTGCTCGACGGCGTCGAGGTCGGCGAGGATGCGCTGCTGCCCAACGTGGAAGGCTTGAAGGGGCCGTTCGGCTGCCTCAACCGCGCTCGCTACGGAATCGGCTGGGGCGCGATGGGCGCGGCGGAAGCCTGCCTCGCGGCGGCGCGGAACTACACGCTCGATCGCAAGCAGTTCGGCGTGCCGCTCGCCTCCAAGCAGCTGGTGCAGCTGAAGCTCGCCGACATGCTGACCGAGATCGGGCTCGGCCTGCAGGCGTCGCTGCGGATCGGGCGGCGGATGGAGGACGGCGTGCTCCAGCCCGATCTGATCTCGCTCGCCAAGCGCAACAATTGCGGCAAGGCGCTGGCGATCGCGCGGGTGGCGCGCGACATGCACGGCGGCAACGGCATCTCGGCCGAATTCCACGTCATCCGCCACGCCGCGAACCTCGAAACGGTGAACACCTACGAGGGCACGCACGACGTCCACGGGCTGATTCTGGGCCGGGCGATCACCGGCATCAGCGCGTTCTGACGGTATGACGTCAAAGCCGCTTTCGGGGGTGCGCGTGCTGGAACTGGCGCGCATCCTCGCCGGGCCGTGGGCGGGACAGCTCCTCGCCGATCTCGGCGCCGAGGTGATCAAGGTCGAGCGGCCGGTGGAAGGCGACGATACCCGCCACTGGGGGCCGCCCTTCCTCACCGACCCGCAGGGCGGCTCGCTCGACGCGGCTTATTTCCACGCGACAAACCGCGGCAAGCGCTCGATTGCGATCGACATCGCCTCGTCCGAGGGTCAGGCGGAGGTACGCGCGCTGGCCGCCCGGTCCGACGTGGTGCTGGAGAATTTCAAGGTCGGGGCGCTGGCGAAATACGGGCTGGACCATACCGGCCTCTCGACGGTGAACCCGCGCATCATCACCTGCTCGATCACCGGCTTCGGCCAGACCGGCCCCTATGCGCCGCGCGCCGGCTACGATTTCATCATCCAGGCGATCGGCGGCGCGATGTCGCTGACCGGCGAGCCGGACGGCGCCCCGCAGAAATCGGGCGTCGCCTATGCCGATCTGTTCACCGGCCTCTATTCGACAGTGGCGATCCTGGCCGCGCTCCATCGCCGGGGCGAGACCGGCGTCGGCGCGCATATCGACATGGCGCTGCTGGATGCGCAGGTGGGCGTGCTCGCCAACCAGGCGCTCAATTTCATGGTATCGGGCAAGGCGCCCAGCCGGATGGGCAATGCCCATCCCAATCTCGTACCCTACCAGAGCTTCGCCACCGCCGACGGCGACATCATCGTCGCGGTGGGCAATGATCGCCAGTTCGCGAAATTCTGCGCGATCCTCGGGCTGGACACGCTGGCGGCAGACGTGCGCTATCGCACCAATGCCGGCCGTGTGACGCACAGAGCCGAACTGATCCCCCTGCTCGCGCAGGCCGTGGCCGTCTGGACCCGTGATATGCTCGCCGCCAAGCTCGAGGCGGAGGGCGTACCCGGCGGGCCGATCAACCCGGTCGATGCGGTATTCGCCGATCCTCAGGTGATCGCGCGGGGCCTGGCGATCACCTCGCCGGGGCCGGACGGGCTGCTGCCCGGTCTCGCCTGCCCGATCGTGATCGACGGCGAGCGTCAGAACGCACATCGCGCCGCACCGCGTCTGGACGCGGACGGCGCGACGATACGATCGGAATTGGAAGGGGGCGGCTGAGGCCCCCTGCCCGATTACTTCTTGCCGAGAGCGCCGAAGGCACCGAAGCGCTTGTTGAAGCGCGCCACCTGGCCACCCTGATCGAGCAGCTGGCCACGGCCACCGGTCCACGCCGGGTGCGCCAGCGGATCGATGTCGAGCAGCAGCGTGTCGCCTTCCTTGCCCACGTCGAGCGGGTCTGGTAGGTCGAGCCGTCGGTCATCTGGACNGTGATGAAATGGTAATCGGGGTGCGTGTTCTGCTTCACGGTCGAAAACTCCAGAGGGAGCCGGTTTCCGACCGGCTCCAGAAGCGGCTCCGATATCGAAACCCTGGGGTTCCGCAAGTCATGAGAGTGCTGGGTGCGATCCTCGCCGGCGGCCGGTCGAGCCGTTTCGGCAGCGACAAGGCGCTGGCGGAGATCGATGGCCGTCCGATGCTGGACCACATCGCGGATCGGCTGCGTAGGCAGTGCGACGGGCTAGTCGTGGCAGGACGCGACTGGCCCGGCCTGACGCGGGTCGACGACCGGCCGGAGCCGGGCCTCGGGCCGCTCGGCGGCCTGGCGGGCGCGCTCGCCCATGCGTGCGACCATGGCTTCGACGTGGTGCTGTCGAGCAGCTGCGATCTCCCCGCTTTGCCAGACGATTTGCTGGACATGCTCGGCGCACCCGATGCTCTGTTGCAGCGCCAGCCCACCATCGGCCTGTGGTCGGCCGATCATGCCGAGGGACTGGCAGCCTATCTCGTGAGCGGACAGTCGCGCTCGGTTCGCGCCTGGGCGGAAACGATAAAGGCCAGCACCATCGCCTGGGGCGACGGGCTGGCCAATATCAACACGCCGGAGGATCTCGCGGCGTTCAGTCGCTCGGAGCGTCCGCGATCATCGCGGTGAACTCGGCTTCGGCCGCCAGCTTGTCGCCGAGCAGCGCCTTTCCGGCGAACTTGCAGATCTTGCCGCGCATCTGCGTCACCTCGACGGAGAGGGTCAGCAGCACGCCCGGCTCGACCGGGGCACGGAACTTCGCACCCTCGATCGCCATGAAATAGACGAGCTTTCCCGATCCGGCGAGCCCGAGGCTCTCCACCGCGAGCACGCCGGCGGCCTGCGCCAGCGCCTCGACGATCAGCACGCCCGGCATGATCGGGCGACCGGGGAAATGCCCCTGGAAGAACTCCTCGTTCATCGACACCGCCTTGATGGCGCGGATCGATGTGTGGGGGATGATCTCCTCCACGCGATCGACCAGCAGCATCGGATAGCGGTGCGGCAGCGCCGCCATCACCCGCCGGATATCCAGCGGGCCGATCGCGGCGCTTTCCGTCACGGCCTCGCTCACCGGCCGGTCGGGGCCTTCGGGTTGGCCGGCGCGGCCGCGGCGCCGCCGGCCGGCTGCTGCGGCAGCACGATGCTGGCCGTCGGGAAGGCGGTGTCGAGGCGCTGGACCAGCGTCGAGGTGATGTCGGCGGCCGGATCCGAGGCCAGCACGCCGTCCTTCGGGATCACCACGGTGGCCTTACGCTCGGCGCGGATCTGCTCGGCGACGGGGCGCGCATGATCGACGATCTGCGAGCGGACGTAGCCCATCACCTGGTTCACTTCCTGGTTGAGCTGCTCGGCCGAATCCTGCGCCTGCTGCACGCGCTCGGCGGCCTGCTGGCGGGCCGGCGATCGGTCGGCTGGCGCCCG
>BACX01000363.1 GCA_000333335.1 Sphingomonas-like bacterium B12
CGCGGTTTCGGGCCGATCCCGCCGATCACGCCGCGACCCTGTGGGAAGGCTATAATGCGCTGACCGTCGAACGCGCCGCGCCGAGGTTCGCCGTGCCCGCCTCGAACCGCATTATCGCGACGCGCTCGCCGCGTTGACGGGCCGTTGATGCAGGGGCTGGAGCACAGTCCGGTCCATGGCCGCGTCGATGGCGACGGCCGTCTGGTCGCCGCCGATCCGGCGCTCGCCGATCTGCAGTCGCGCGCCGGTGGCGAGCCGGGCGGGCCGCTCGCGGTGCCACAGCTCGCCGCCCTCGCTCGCCTTGCGCGGCGTCTCTCCATCCCCGTCTCGCGCGCCGTGCTGGCGGCGGATGGCGACGACGACCTCGATCTCTGGGTGCGTGCCAAGCCCGACGGCCCGATGGTCGATCTGGTGATCGCGGGCTGGACGCCGCGCGCCGCCGGCCTCGCCACCCCATCCGCGCCGCACAACGATCGCGACGTCGATTTCCTGCGCGCCGAGGCCGACTGGACGTGGGAGACCGACGCGGCGCTCCGCCTGTCCTCCCTGTCGGCCGCCGGCATGGCAGCGCTGTCCGGCGCCAGTTCCAGCCCGGTGCTGGGCGACGCGCTGACCCGTCTGTTCGTGCTGGAGGAAAGCTCCGAGGCCGGGCCGCCGTTGCTGGAGGCGCTCGCCAACCAGAAGGGGTTCGCCGATCAATATGTGACGCTGCGCGGGTCTACCCGCCGCTATCGCCTCGCCGGCGTGCCGATCTACGGGTCGGGCGGCACGCTCACCGGTTTTCGCGGCGGCGGCTTCGCCATCCCCGATCCGGAGCCGGTGCCGGTCGTGCCGCAACCCGCCAACGACGCGCGCAGCGCCTTCGCGAGGCGGCTGGAGACGGCGCTCCGCACGCCCATCCACCGCATCGTCGCGACCGCCGAGCAGATTCGCGAGCAGGAGGAAGGCCCGGTCCGCGCCGATTATAACGGCTATGCCGGTGACATCGCCAATGCCGGGCGCCACCTGCTCGGCCTGATCGACGACCTCGTCGACCTCGAGGCGGTGGAGCGCGCCGATATCGAGGTGGAGCATGAGCCGCTCGACATGGCGGATCTCGCGCGCCGCGCCGCCGGCCTGCTCTCGGTGCGCGCCGACGACAAGGACATGCGGATCGAGCAGCCCGACATCGCCGAGGCGCTGCACGCCACCGGCGATTTCAAGCGCGCGCTGCAGGTGCTGGTCAATCTGATC
>BACX01000362.1 GCA_000333335.1 Sphingomonas-like bacterium B12
GATCTCGGCAGACGGCGCGACGCGAGGCCGAGAACGGCGTCGAGCGCCAGGCTCTCCATCCGCACGTTGCGCGCCACGTCGGCGAAGCGCTGCGCCTCGCGCGCGGAGTTGCGCTGCCACAGGATCAGCACGGTCACGATCAGCGCCAGCGGCCCGCAGGCCATGCTGATGCCCTTGATCGCATCGACCGGATCGAGCGTGCGTTCGCCGAACGCGCTCATCGCCATGCCGACCATCGCGGCGATCCACACGAAGGCGGCGAGGCCCAGCACGCCGAGCAGCAGCTTCTCGCCCGTGGAGGCCGGCGGCGGCGCCAGCGGCGCGTCGTCGAGGTCGGTCAAGGCGATCCCCAGCTGCGGTTGGGGCGCCTGCGGCTCGACCGCGCGCACCGTTCCCTGATCGTCGTTCTGCGACAGCGGCGATCCCGCCCAATATGCCCCCTGGTTCATGACCGCGATCTTACACCGGCTGGCCCGGAACGGAAGCGGGCTGCGGGCTGAACCGTGCTTCGACGCGATGAATGGAGCGCGGGGGCGGAACGGCTGGCGTCCGGGCGCGGCCCAAGCTATCCGGCATGGATGAGGGATCGGGATACGACATGGCGCTCGCGGCGCTGATCGCGGCGGTGCGCGACGCCGAGGACGGCAGCGGGCTGGTCGGCACGCTGCCGGTCGCCGGGCGGACGCTGATCGAGCGGCAGGCGCGGCTGGCGGCGCGGGCCGGGGCCGAGCATGTCGTGCTGCTGGTCGAGCGGCTGCCGGCGGGGCTGACCGGCGCGATCGACCGGCTGCGGCGTGACGGCATCGCGATCGATGTCGCGCGCAGTGCCGGCGATGCGGCGGACCGTTTCCATCCCGACGAACGCGTGCTGATCTTCGCCGATGGCGCCGTGGCGGGCGGCGGCNCGATCGGCCGCCTGGTGACTGGCGGCGCCCCGGCGCTGCTAACGATGGGCGAGGGCGCGCCGCCCGGGCCGTTCGAGCGGATCGACGCGGCGACGCGCTGGGCCGGCCTCGCGCTCGTCTCCGGCGATATGTTGCGCAAGACGGTGGCGATGCTCGGCGACTGGGATCTGCACTCGACGCTGTTGCGGCGTGCGGTGGGTGCATCCGCCCGGCGTGTGGACGTGGCGGACGGTGCCGGGCTGGCCGAGGCCTTTCCGGCGATGCTGGTGCGATCGAAGGCCGGCGCGCGCGCCGCGACCGAGGCGAGCTTCGCGGTCGATCGGTCGGGCGAGGGCTGGCCGTCACGGCTGATCTACGGGCCGGCGGCGCGTCTGGTGGTCGGGCTGGTGCTCGATCGCAATCTCGAATCGCGCTGGCTGCGCTGGGGCGGCGTGGGCGCCGCATTGCTGGCGGTGCCCGCGATGCTGAAGGGGTGGTTGCTCGCCGGGTTGGTACTGCTGGTCGCCGCCGCGTTGCTCGATGCGACGGGGCGATTGCTCGCGGCGCTCAGGCTTTCGCCCGCCGCCCCGGACGACCGGCTGGCGCTGGGGCGCGCCGGCGCGATGGCGCTAGGCCTGCTGGGCTTCGCCTGGCACCGGATGGACGGCAGCGCCACGCCGCTCGTCGTCGGGATCGCCACCATCGCGGTGATGATCGCGATGGCGCGCGAACGCTGGGCGCTGCGACGGATCGGGGGCCTGTCGGCACCGCTCTGGGTGGCGGATGCCGATGCGCTCGCCTTGCTCTTCCTGCCCTTCGCGCTGGTGCAGCAGACGCTGCCGGGCCTGATCGCGCTGGGTCTCTATGCGGCGGCCTCCTTCGCGGTCGTCCAGCACCGGCTGGTGGGCGCGGCGCGCGGCATGGGCTGAGGCCGCTTGCCTTTGATCGCGAAATTACCGAGATCGTTGCGGTCGAGATGAGGATGACGCCGATGCGCCGTGCCCTGTTCGTGTTGCTTGCCATGACCACGCCGATGCTGTCCGGATGCCAGAGCCCGCCCGCAGAGAACTACGCCTCCGACGATGCGAACGAAGACGCCGCGCTCAACACCATCCGCGAGCAGGACAATGAGGCGCAAGGCGCGGGCGCGGCCGTTTCCGGCATGATTCCGGACGAACACGGCCAGCTTCCCATGGCCAATGTGCAATAGCCGTTGAGCGGGACGGGGTGGCGGTCCATGCTTAGTCAGGTGTTAACGACGTNCCGCTAGGGGTGTTGCCATGAGCGTGCCGCAACCATCGTCCCCGTTCGCGCCATCGGGCGCTTCGCCGTCTGGCCCCTTGCCGTCCGGCGAGGCGTTGCTGTCCGCCCGCCATGGTGCCGAGGCGTTGCTTGGCGATCGCGTCGCCGCCGCCGGGATC
>BACX01000361.1 GCA_000333335.1 Sphingomonas-like bacterium B12
GATTCTTCCCGATCGTCCACCACNCTTGGGTCGGCGAGCGTCGAGGTGTCGCCCAGCGCGCCGATCTCGCCTTCCGCGATCTTGCGCAGGATGCGGCGCATGATCTTGCCGCTCCGCGTCTTGGGCAGGCCCGGCGCGAACTGGATGGCGTCGGGCGTCGCGATCGGCCCGATCTCGTGGCGGACATGTTTCTTCAGCGCCTGCCGCAGATCGTCGCTCGCCTCGATGCCCGAATTGAGCGTCACGTAGGCGTAAATGCCCTGGCCCTTCACGTCGTGCGGCATGCCGACCACGGCGGCCTCGGCGACGTCGTCGTGCAGCACCAGCGCGCTCTCCACCTCGGCGGTGCCCATGCGGTGGCCCGAAACGTTGATCACATCATCGACGCGGCCGGTGATCCAGTAATAGCCGTCCTCGTCGCGCCGCGCGCCGTCGCCCGTCGTGTAGACGCCGGGGAAGGTACGGAAATAGGTGTCGAAGAAGCGCTTCTCGTCAGCCCACACGCCGCGCATCATGCCTGGCCAGGCGCGCGCGATAATCAGGTTTCCCTCGGCCTCGCCATGCAGTTCCTTGCCCTCGCCGTCGAGCAGCTTGGGTTCGACGCCGTAGAAGGGCAGCGTCGCCGAACCGGGCTTGGTCGCCGTCCCGGGGAAGGGGGTGATCATGTGGCCGCCGGTCTCGGTCTGCCACCAGGTGTCGACGATCGGGCAGCGGCCGTCACCGACGACGTCGTGATACCAGCGCCATGCCTCCGGATTGATCGGCTCCCCGACCGTGCCGAGGAGGCGGAGGCTCTTGCGCGACGTCGCCTTCACGATGTCGTCGCCTTCTTTCATGAGCGAGCGCAGCGCGGTCGGCGCGGTGTAGAGAATCGCTACCTCGTGGCGGTCCACCACCTCCCACATCCGCGCCGAGGTCGGCCACGTCGGCACGCCCTCGAACATCAGGCTGGTCGCACCCGAGGCGAGCGGGCCGTACACGATGTAGCTATGGCCGGTGACCCAGCCGATGTCGGCGGTGCACCAGAAGATTTCGGGCGCCTTGTAGTCGAAGGTGGTGCGGAAGGTAAGCGCCGCCCACAACAGGTAGCCGCCGGTGGTGTGGACCACGCCTTTCGGCTTTCCGGTCGAGCCAGAGGTGTAAAGGATGAAGAGCGGATCCTCCGCCTTCATCGGCTCAGGCGGGCAGTTGGCCGATACGCTCGCCGCCGCCTCGTGATACCAGACGTCGCGCCCCTCGGTCATCGGCACGTCGCGACCGGTGCTCTTGACCACCATCACCGTCTTCACGCCGGTGAAGATCGTCGCCGCCTCGTCCACCGTGGTCTTGAGCGGCACGGTCTTGCCACCACGCCGCCCCTCGTCGGCGGTGATGACGACGGTGCTGCCGCAATCCTCCATCCGCCCCGCGAGCGAATCCGCCGAGAAGCCGCCGAACACCACCGAATGGATCGCCCCGATCCGCGCGCAGGCGAGCAGCGCGAAGGCGGCCTCGGGGATCATCGGCATGTAGACGGTGACGCGGTCGCCCTTCTTCACCCCTTGCGCCTTCAGCACGTTGGCGAAGCGGCAGACTTCCTCGTGCACCTGGGCGTAGGTGAAGCGCTTCGGCTCGGCTGTGGGATCGTCCGGCTCCCAGACGATCGCCACCCGGTCACCGTGCGCGGCGAGATGCCGGTCGAGGCAGTTGGCCGAGACGTTGAGCACGCCATCCTCGAACCAGCGGACGTGGAAGTCCTTCTCGTCAAACGACCAGTCGCCGGCCTTGGTCGGCGGCGTGATCCAGTCGAGCGAGCGGGCCTGCTCCAGCCAGAAGCCGTCCGGATCGTCCAGCGAACGCTGGTGCTGCGCGGTACGGCTGTCGGTCATGGCTCTCTCTCCGGTGTGTGGCGCGCTTTTGAGGCTGCCTGATGACGGTTGCAAGGGGCCGGAAGTATGACGCCCGACGTTGCGCTGCCGCATCGACATGCTATCGCCTGCATGCCGGGGGGCGTGTGACGAACAGGGATATTCGCGTGGCAATCCGTACCGTTTCCGCACTGGCCTTGCTGATGGCCGCCGCCGCTCCGCTCGCCGCCCAGCCGCTGCACAGGTTCGAGGATCTGGTGATCGCGCCGAACGGCGATCGTGTCGCTGCCGTCGAGAGCGGGCAGGAGCCTGACGCGCTGGCCGCGACGCATGGCGCTGTGGTGGTGCGGCAGACGCAAAGTGGGCGGATCGTGACGCGCATCGATCCGTGCAAGACCTGCGAATATGGCAATCTTGCTTACGGTCCGGACGGGCAGCTCGCCTTCGTGGCGCGCGATCGTAAGGCCGGCACCGCTACCCTGATGGTGCAGGGCGCGCGCGGGGCGAGGCGGCTGGCGACCGTCACCGGCCTCGCCGCCGATCCGCGCTGGTCGCCCGATGGGCGCAGCATCGCGCTGCTCGTGACGATCGGCGCGCAGAAGGAGACGGGCGCGGTGCAGGCGGGCACCCGCCAGGTCGGCGAGATCGGCGAGACCAACGACGACAAGCGGATCGCGATCGTGCCCGTTACAGGGGGCACGCTGCGCACCGTCTCGCCGCCGGGCCGCTTCATCTACGAATATGACTGGACGCCCGACGGCAGGGGCTTCGTCGCCATCACGGCGGCGGGCAATGGCGATGCGAACTGGTGGGTCGCCACCATAGACGCGATCGACGCCGCGACCGGCGCGGTGCGGCCGATCACGGCACCCGCCACGCAGGCCAATTTCCCGCGCGTCTCGCCGGACGGGAAGACGGTCGCCTTCATCGGCGGGCTGATGAGCGATTTCGGCTCGGTCGGCGGCGATGTCTGGACGGTGCCGTTTGCCGGCGGCGTCGCGACCGATATCACGCCGGGCTATCGCGGCACCTTCACCTCCCTGCTGTGGGGCGAGGGTGGCCTGCGCGCGACGGCTTTGCTCGGCGATCAGTCGGCGGTGGTGCCGATCGATACCGCGCGCGGCCCGGCCGAGCCGCTGTGGACCGCCAAGGCGAAGATCGCCGCAGAAGACGCCAAGGTCGCGATCGCGCGCAACGGCACGATGGCGATGGTCGCGCAGGATTTCGAACATGCGCCGGCCATCTTCGCCGGGCCGATCGCGGCGCCCGTCCAGATCACCACCGAGAACAGCGCCTACAGGCCCATCGTGACCGCGCGCAGCCTCACCTGGCGGAGCGGTGGGCACGACGTGCAGGGCTGGCTGCTCGCACCGCGCAATGCGAGTCTCTCCACCGCGAAGGCGCCGATGATCACGATCGTCCACGGCGGTCCGGCCGCGGCCGCGACGCCCGACTTCGTGTGGAGGGGCACCAACGCCGCGCTGATCGCGGCCGGCTACTGGCTGTTCATGCCCAATCCGCGCGGCAGCTACGGGCAGGGCGAGGCGTTCGTGCAGGCCAACAAGCGCGATTTCGGCGGTGGCGACCTGAAGGACATCTCCGCCGGCATCGACGCGGCCGAGCAGGCGGCGCCGATCGATGACGCCCGCCTCGGTCTGATGGGCCATAGCTATGGCGGCTTCATGGCGATGTGGGCCAACACCCAGACCAGCGGCTTCAAGGCGATCCACGCGGGTGCGGGCATTTCGGACTGGATCAGCTATTACGGCACCAACGGGGATCACACCTGGATGATCCCT
>BACX01000360.1 GCA_000333335.1 Sphingomonas-like bacterium B12
ACGGCTACCTCACTGCTCGGGCCGAGCATCGCGACAATCTCATCGGCAAGGCGATCTATCAGATCAGTCCGACCACGAAGCTGACCGCGCTCGCCAGCTACAATCGCGAGTTCCAATATACCACGCAGGGCGCCACGCTGCAGGAATATGCGAAGTACGGCGACGATTACGGCCTGTGCAAAGACAAGACCGCGATGTGCTACTTCGGCTACCAGCCGAGCCATTACACGACCGACTTCGAATATCTCCGCCTGCAGACAAGCATCGGCCCGGTGCAGATCGACAACCAAGTCTATCACAATGGCTTCACGCACAAATATACCGAATCGAGCGACGCGTCGGACGACAATCCCGCCGACGACGGCGTGACCTTCTACAGCCCGACCAATATCGGCAAGAAGGTCGCCACCTACGCGACCGACATCAAGGGCAAGCACACCAACGCCGTCGTCAGCACCTGGGGCGACACGCTGCGCTTCGAGGCCCCGACCAGTTTCGCCGACTTCAAATGGGGGGTCTGGTTCGATTCCCAGCACGACAAGCGCTATTCGGAAACGATCGACATCTCGCAGGGCGGCATCCCCGTACCCGGCAAGACAGGCACGGCCCTATCCTATCAATATGCCGATCTGGGCACGACCTGGCAGCCTTATGTCGAGGTCGATCTGCACCCGGTCGACGGGCTGACCATCAACCCCGGCGTCAAATACACCAGCTACCAGCGCGATCTGCACGCGACGATCAACAAGGGCGGCCCCAACGGGGAGACCGACATCGCCTATCACGCCTGGCAGCTCTCGATCGCGGCCAACTACCGCATCGCCCCCAATTGGTCTGCTTATGCGCAGGTGGCGCGCGGATTCCTCGCCCCGCCGATCGATGTGTTTCAGGTGGAGGACCCCACCGACCTGAAGCCCGAGCTGACCTGGAACTATCAGGTCGGCACCGTGCTCCACGGTAGCCGCTGGAGCCTCTCGGCCGACGCATATTATATCGATTTCTCGAACTTCCTCTCGCCCGTAACCACCGTCGTCGATGGCACCGAAGAGAGCAGCTTCGTCAATGCCGGCGGCGCCATCTACAAGGGCCTGGAGTTCGAGGGCCAGTACGTGCTGGCGCACGGCCTCTCCTTCTACGGCAACGCCACGCTGAACTCGGCCAAATACAAGGACACCCACGCAACGCTGGCGGAAGCGCCGAAATGGACCGCCGCCGCCGGCCTGATCTACGAGAACAAGCACGGCCCGTTCGCCTCGCTGATCGGCAAATGGGTCGGCCCGCGCTACGGCAACGACAATGGCAACGTGCCGATGGATGCGGGCTTCCTTAACGGCAGCATCCTCGCCCGCCTTCAGAAAGGGCGTGGAGGGCTGGCCGTCGCGGATCGTCTCGATCATCCGGACTTCAGCGATACAGCTGTAGCCGAAGCCACCGTCCTTCACCGGCTTGCCGGGGCCGCCATCCGCATCGCGATTGGAGACGGTGCCCGATCCGATGATCGTGCCCGCGGAAAGCGCGCGGGTCTGGCGGCGTGCGCCACCAGCGGCCAAGTGAA
>BACX01000359.1 GCA_000333335.1 Sphingomonas-like bacterium B12
CGAGTCGCCAGGTCCGCCGCCAGATCGCCGCGTCGGCCTTCCCGAACCTGCCGCTCTATTTCACCGAATGGAGCACCAGCTACACGCCGCGCGACGCGGTGCACGACAGCTATATCAGCGCACCCTACATCCTCTCCAAGCTCAAGGGCGTACAGGGGCTGGTGCAGGGCATGAGCTACTGGACCTATTCCGATCTGTTCGAGGAGCCCGGCCCGCCGACCGCGCCGTTCCAGGGCGGCTTCGGCCTGATGAACCCGCAGGGCATCCGCAAGCCCGCTTACTTCGCCTACAAATATCTGAACGCGCTCAAGGGCCGCGACGTGCCGGTGGCGGACGATCAGGTGATGGCGGCGACCGACGGCACTCGCACCACGGCATTGGTGTGGGACTGGCAGCAGCCGGTGCAGACGATCAGCAACCGCCCCTTCTACACCCATCTGGTGCCCAACGCGCCGTCGGCCCCGGCCGATCTCGGCTTCCAGCACCTCGCGCCGGGCCGCTATCACATCCGCGCCTATCGCACCGGCTATCGCCATAACGACGCCTATTCAGCCTATATCGACATGGGGATGCCCAAGAGCCTCGCGCCCGCCCAGCTCCGCCAGCTGCAGGATCTGACGCGCGACACGCCCGAGGTCGATCGCGTGGCGGAGGTCGGCGCCGACGGCCGCCTCGCCGTCTCCCTGCCGATGCGCAGCAACGATATCCTGCTGGTCGCAATCGACCGCCAGCCCACCGGAGAGTGACCCGATGAAGAAACTGTTCCAGGCCGCCCTGCTGGCCGGCGCCGCCGCGATCGCCCTGCCCGCCGCCGCAGCCCCGATGGCGAGCCTCGATCGCCACGGCACGATCGTCTCGGTCGAGCCCTACGCCCCCAACATCGTTCGCGTGACGCTGGCGCTCGACCGCACGCTGGCCGACGCGCCACCGGGCGAAGGCCCGAACGCCAAGGCCGACGCCAGCGGCTGGAGCCATAGCACCGACGCCAAGGGCAACGACGTCTTCTCCTCGGCCAGCTTGTCGGTGACAGTCCCGGCCCAGCCCTGGCCCAGCGCTCCGAGCCAGATGGCGATCTATTTCGCACCGAACTTGCCGCCCGCATCGGTGAGTTTCGCCACGGCGACCGGCACGGCGCTCACCCAGATGACCGGCTGGAGCATGGCGCCCCATGACGTCGCGGGCGAAAAGACCTTCAAGGTCGGCGCCTCCTTCTCCTCGCCCGCCGACGAGCATTATTACGGGCTGGGCCAGAACCAGGAGGGCATCCTCGACCTCCGTGGCCGAACCATCGACTGCAAGCATTATTACGACGCCCCCGCCGGCGAGACGGTGTGCGTGCCCTTCATGGTCACCAACAAGGGCTACGGCATCCTGTGGGACAATCCGTCCGAGACGATCGTCTCGCCGGGCCTGCACAGCAGCACCAACTGGCAATCGCAGGTCGGCGAGCGCGTTTCCTTCTTCCTGATCGCCGGCAAGACCTATGACGAGATCTACGCCGGCTACGCCAAGCTGACCGGCGCCACGCCGCTGCCGCCCAAGGCCGCCTTCGGCCTCATCCAGTCCAAGGCGCGCTACGAGAGCCAGCAGGAGATGATGGACATCGCCAACGGCTATCGCAGCCGGGGCTATCCGCTCGACGTGATGGTGCTCGACTGGTTCTACTGGACGCGGATGGGCCAGCTCGACATCGATCACACCTATTTCCCCGACCCCAAGGGCATGAACGATCAGTTGCACGCCATGGGGCTGCACTCGATCGTCAGCGTCTGGCCGCGCTTCGAGCGGGATTCGCGCTATTTCAGCTTCCTCGAAAGCAAGGGCTGGTTGCTCAAGGACAAGGACGGCAAGGTCGTCGACGGCCTCCCCTCGCGCTTCGATCGCGCGGGCGCGCTGATCGACAGCACCAATCCGGACGCCCGCAAATGGTATTGGGGCAAGATCCGCGACAATATCGCGAGCCAGGGCTTCGACTGGTTCTGGCTGGACGAGACCGAGCCCGATCTGGTGCCCGACAGCTATTTCTACTCGATCGGATCGGGCGACCGCTACCACAACCTCTTCCCGCTGCTCCACACCGAGAGCGTGGCGCAGGGATCGGCCGAGGACCGGCCCGACAAGCGCAACCTGATCCTCTGCCGCGCAGCCTATACCGGCACGCAGCGCAACGGCTGCCTGTTCTGGTCGTCCGACGTCCATTCGACGTGGGAGGCGCTGCAGCGGCAGGTGCCGACCGGGCTCGACTTCACCGCATCGGGCATGGCCTATTGGGGCAGCGACACCGGCGGCTGGCAGGATCCGAGCGGCCCGCCGCCGCTCCACACGCCGCTGGTCGATCCGGCGGGCGCCACCGCGATGCCGGCGAGCTACGTCGACTATCCGGAGCTGTTCGTCCGCTGGTTCCAGTACAACACCTTCACGCCGACGCTCCGCATCCACGGCCAGCGGCCCGGCACCGCGATCTGGCAGTACGGCAAGGCGGCCGAGCCGATCCTCGCGCAATATCTGCGGCTGCGCTACGCGCTGATCCCCTATCTCTACTCGCTGGGCCATGAGACCTACGAGACCGGCGCGCCCTTCATGCGCGGGCTGTTCATGGATTTCCCGAACGACCCCGCCGTCGCCAATCTCGGCGACGAATATATGCTGGGCAAGGCCTTCCTGGTGGCGCCCGTCACCACCCAGGGACAGACCAGCCGTCCGGTCTATCTGCCGGCGGGCGCGGACTGGTACGATTACTGGACCAACCGCAAATATGCCGGCGGCCAGACGGTGACGGCGGACGCGCCGATCGATCGCATCCCGCTGTTCGTGCGCGCGGGATCGATCGTGCCGATGGGCGCGCAGGTGCCCAACACGATGCAGAGACAGCCGCTGGAAAGCATCCGCGTCTATCCGGGCCGCGACGCGAGCTTCACGCTCTATGACGACGACGGCGAGACCAACGCCTATCGCAAGGGCGCCGGCACCGTGACCGAACTGCGCTGGAACGAGGCGGCGCACCGGCTGGAGAGCAGCGGCAAGGCGAAGATCGATCCGGCGTTGGTCAAGGTGATCAGCGGGAGCTGATCGGCTCCCGCATCACCGCCGCCGTCAGCCCTTGGGGCTGTCGGCGGTGAAGGCCGAGCAGCAGGGCTTGGTGACGGGCTGGAACTCCATCAGCTCGACGCGGCTGCCGTCGGGATCGTAGAGATTGGCCTGCCACTTGCCGTCCAGCCCCATCTGCGGGCCGTCGTGGCGCGGGCTGAGCCGGTCGCCCGCGATCAGCGTGGTCACCGCGGCCTCCATGTTGGCGACGCCGAGCGAGAAATGGTTCAGCACGCCCAGTTCCTGCTGGTCGATCCTGGCGAGCGGCGTGGTGCTGCCATCGCCGACCATCATATATTCCAGCCAGTCGTGCCCGTCGGGCACCTGCTGCGACACCCAGTCGGTCGTGCCCGCCTTCATCGATCCCCACCAGTAAGGCCGGAAACCGAGCAGGGCGCGGTAGAAGGTGTCTTCCTTCGCCCGGTCATGCACCGCGAAACCGATGTGGATGATCCGGCTGCTGAGCGCGCCCGGCGCAGGCGTCGTATCGCTGGTGGCCGATTGGACGAACTGCACCAGATTGCCCTCTGGGTCGCGGGCGGAGAACCATTGCCCCCCGTCAGATGCGCGCTGCACCGGGGAGACCTCGCGGGCATGGTGCGCCGTGAGATAAGCGTGCAGCTTCACGGCATCGGCGGTCGAGAAGGCGACATGCGCCAGTCGGTTGATCCCCTCCCCCGCCGGCAGGGGCAGCACCTCGACATATTGCTGCGGGCTGAAGCGGTAGATGGCGCCCTTCGCATTCTCGGGATCGGGATGCTTCTCGGCGCCGAGCTTCACCGCATAGAATTGGTCCGCAGCTGCAAGGTCGGCCGCATAGACCGCGATGTGCGAGATACCCGTGATCGCGGGCCGGTCCGCCGCCTGGGCCGCGCCACTCGCCAGCAGGGCCGCCAATCCGAACGTGATCACCCTACGCATCGTCCCGTCTCCTCTCGCCTGTCGACAGGATGACGCCGCAGCGCTCCCGTTCTTTCGCCGGCGCTCCGAAAAACGCCCCTCGACATGAGATATGGTATCGCTATCATGACCAGACGACAAGCCGGCACAGATCGCGGTCGCAAACAGAGGAGATTGGGATGGCGCAGCAGGGGCTCTTGCATCGTGCGACTTCGCGGGGGGCGGTATCCGTCGCCCTGGCGGCGTCCGCGCTGCTGCTGACCGGCGCGGCGACGCCACCGCCTTCCTCCCCCGCCCCGTTGTTTCGCAACGCCGATCTCCCCGCCGAGCAGCGTATCGACAACCTCCTCTCGCTGATGACGATCGACGAGAAGATCGACGCGCTCAGCACCAACTCCGGCGTCCCCCGTCTCGGCGTGCCCAATTTCGGCTCGTCGGAGGGCATCCACGGCGTCGTCCAGCGCGGCGCGGACAAGCGCCATCGCGATCCGATCCCGACCACGCAATTCCCCCAGCCACCCGGCATGGGCGCGAGCTGGGATCCGGCTCTGGTGCAGCAGGCGGGCGGCGTCGAGGGCTACGAGGCGCGCTACATCACGCAGACGCCGCGCTACGACCGCCAGATCCTGATGCTGTGGGGCCCGCAGGCCGATCTCGCCCGCGATCCGCGCTGGGGCCGCAGCGAGGAGGTCTATGGCGAAGACCCCTTCTTCAACGGCACGATGACCACCGCCTTCTCGCGCGGGCTGGAGGGGGACGATCCGAAATACTGGCAGGCGGCGCCGCTGCTGAAGCATTTCCTCGCCAATTCGAACGAGGACAAGCGCACGTCGACCAGCTCGAACTTCGACGACCGGCTGTTCTGGGAATATTATTCCGTCCCCTTCCGCATGGCCTTCCAGAATGCCGGGGCGAGCGGGGTGATGGCCTCCTATAACGCCTGGAACGGCACGCCGATGGCGATCAACCCGGTGTTGCGCAGCGTCGTGATCGGGCAATGGGGCGTGAACGTCGTTTCCAGCGACGGCGGCGCGGTCAAGCTGCTGGTCACCGCGCACAAGCGCTTCGCCACCCAGAAGGAGGCGGTGGTCGCCACGCTCAAGGCCGGGATCAACCAGTATCTCGACACCTACAAAGACGAGATGCACGAGGCGGTGAAGGACGGCAGTGTCACGGTGGCCGATCTCGACGACGCGCTGCGCCGCAAGTTCCGCACCACGCTGAAGCTCGGCCTGCTCGATCCGCCGGAGCGTGTCTCTTACGCCGCCATCCACGATGGACCGGCCCCGTGGGACGGTGCGAAGGATCAGGGCATCTCGAAACGGATGGCGCTGGAATCGATCGTACTGCTCAAGAATGCGGGCAACGCGCTGCCGCTGCACAAGGACCGGCTGAAATCGATCGCGGTGATCGGCCCGCTCGCCGACGCCGTGCATTGGGACTGGTATGGCGGCCACCCGCCCTATGCCACCACGCCGCTGCAGGGCATCCGCGATGCGGCCGGGCCGGGCGTAAAGATCAGTTACGCCGCCGATGACAGGGACGCGCCGCCACCGCCGCAGCGAAGGCCGCCGATGTCGCGGTGGTGGTCGTCGGCAACGATCCCACCTGCGGCCCCAACATGGCCAACGAATGGACGATTTCCGGCACCAAGCCCTGCGCCGATCCCGGCGACGGCCGCGAGGGTCGCGACCGGGTGACGCTCACGCTGCGCCAAGAGGATCTGGTCAAGCGGGTGAAGGCCGCCAACCCGCACACCGTAATGGTGCTGGTTTCCAGCTTTCCCTATACGATCAACTGGTCGCAACGGAATGTGCCGGCGATCGTCCAGATGGCCCACGCTTCGCAGGACGAGGGCTGGGCGCTGTCGCGGGTGCTATTCGGCGATTACAATCCGGGCGGCCACACCATCGTCACCTGGCCCGCATCGATAGACCAGCTACCGCCGATGATGGATTACGACATCCGCCACGGCCGGACCTACATGTATTTCCGGGGCAAACCGCTCTATCCGTTCGGTTTCGGCCTCAGCTACACCCGCTTCCGCTTCTCGCACCTGCGTACCGACAGGCCGGCGTTGCCGCGTGACGGGCAGGTCGATGTCAGCATCGACGTTACCAACAGTGGCAAGCGGGCCGGCGATGCGGTGCCAGAGATCTATGTCCGCCACCTCGACTCGCACGTCGCGCGGCCCGCGCTCCAGCTGGTCGGGTTCAGCCGCATCCATCTGGCGCCAGGCGAGACGAGAACGGTCCACATTCCCGTGCAGGCCTCGACATTGGCCTATTGGGACGAGGCGAAGAAGGCGCTGGTCGTCGAGCCCGAGCATATCGAGATCGTGGCGGGCAGTTCGTCCGCCGATCTCCCGCTCGCGCAGAAGCTGCCCGTATCGTGAGGCGGCTGGCGATCACCTTGGGCCTGCTCGCCGCCGCGCCTGCCATCGCGCAGACCGCAGCGCCGATCCCGAAGATCGTCGAGGCCGATCGCCGACACGCCTTGCTGGTGGACGGCAAGCCCTTCCTGATCCTCGGCGCGCAGGCGCACAACAGCAGCGCGTGGCCGGCGATGCTGCCCAAAGTGTGGCCGGCGATGGACTATCTCGGCGTCAACACCGTCGAGCTGCCGGTCTATTGGGAACAGATCGAGCCGGCGCAGGGGCATTTCGATTTCAGCGTCGTGGACACACTGATCGCACAGGCGCGCGAGCATCATGTCCGGCTGGTCCTGCTTTGGTTCGGGACGTGGAAGAACGGCAGCGCGCATTACCGTCCCGCCTGGATGAAGGCGCGGCCGGATCTCTACCCCAACATCGTCGATCGCGACGGCAAGCCGGTCGATTCCCCCTCGCCTTACTCCCGGCTTGCGCTGGAAGCGGACATCCGTGCCTTCTCGGCGTTCATGGGACATCTGAAGCAGGCCGATCCGCAGCGCACGGTGATCATGGTGCAGGTGGAGAACGAGCCGGGTACATGGGGTTCGGTGCGAGACTTCTCGCCCGCCGCGCGAAAGGCGTTCGCGCAGCCCGTGCCGCCCGCGGTATTGCGCGCGATGGGCAAGCCAGCCGGATCGGGTGCGAGCTGGCAGGCGGCGTTCGGCAGCGATGCCGACGAATATTTCCACGCTTATTCGATCGCGCACTACATCGATCAGGTCGCGGCAGTCGGCAAGGCGATCTATCCGCTGCCCATGTACGTCAACGTCGCGCTGAAGGATCCCTTCCAGTCCGGCCCGCAGCCCGGATACGAATATGGCGGCGCCACCTTCAACGTCATCCCGATCTGGAAGGCGGCGGCTCCCGCGATCGATGTATTGGCGCCCGACATCTACCAGCGCGACGACAAGCGCTATCTCGCCGTGCTCGATCAATATGCCCGGCCCGACAATCCGCTGTTCGTGCCCGAGACGATCAGCGCGCCGGACTATGTCCGCTTCTTCGATGCGGCGCTGACGCGCGGGGCGATCGGCTTCGCGCCCTTCGGCATCGACTATACCCGCTATGCGGCGGATCGCCCCGGCGAGCCTGCAATGCGCGAGGCCGATCTGGAGCAACTGGCGCTCAGCTACCATGCCGCTGGCCCGATGATGCGCGAGCTTGCCCAGTGGGTCTTCGACGGAAAGGTGCAGGCCGCTGTCGAGGACGAGAGCAAGCAGCCCGCCACGATCGATCTCGGCGACTGGCGGGGCGAGGTGCGTTTCGGCGTCACGCCGCGCGGCACCGGCACGGGCAACGATCATCCGATCGGCCGCATCCTTGTCGCGCAGCTGGCGCCGAACGAGTTCGTCGTCACCGGCAATTACGCCGGTATCCGCTTCACACCGGCAGGACGGAATGTCGGCAAGGCGTGGAAATTCCTCTCGGTTGAGGAGGGGCAGTATGTCGATGGCACGTTCCGCCCGATCCGCATCTGGAATGGCGACGAGACCGATTATGGGCTGAATTTCAGCTCGGCGCCCCTGATGCTCCGGGTCAGGCTCTCCGTCCGATGAAGGGCACACCCGCATAACGGCGCGGGTTCGTGCTCGTCGTCCGATCGATCAGTGATCGAACGCCGCGATAATGGGGCACGGCCCGGCCGAACCGTTCGCGCAGTCGTGCGCCAATCGCGACAGCGAGGCCCTGGCCGCCTGCATCTCGGCGATCCGGGCATCCAGCGCGGCGATGCGCGCTTCGGCCAGTTCGCGCGCGCGGGCGCGATCATCGACGGCATCCAGCCCCAGAAGCTCGCCGATCTCCTCCAGCGTGAATCCCGCCGTCTGGGCCGATCGGATGAAGCGCAGGCGCCGCACCTCCTCCTCGCCGTAATGCCGTATCCCTGCAGCGCGCGCCGGCTCGGCGAGCAACCCGCGACGCTGGTAATAGCGCACGGTTTCGACCCCGACGCCGCCCTGCGCGGCAAGCCCTCCGATCGTCAGCATTGCCATGCCTTGACTCCGTACCATGGTACGGCCCCTATATGGGTCCGGACCGATGAGCCGCAAGGCACCGAGGATCGATATGACCGAGCAATCCCCCAAGCGCGCGACACTCTACCGGATGGTGATGCCGACGCATGTCTGCCCGTTCGGACTCAAGGCGAAATACCTTCTGGAGTCACAGGGCTACGCCGTGGACGACCACTGGCTCACCACCCGCGCCGAGACCGACGCGTTCAAGGCCGAACATAGCGTGAAGACAACACCGCAGACCTTCATCGACGGCCAGCGGATCGGCGGGCATGACGATCTGCGGCGCTTCCTCGGCAAGCCGGTCCGCGACGCCGGGGCCACCAGCTACAAGCCCGTCGTCGCGGTGTTCGCGATCACCGCCCTGATGGCGCTCGCCGCGAGCCAAGCCGCCTTCGGCACACCGTTCACCATGCGAGCCGCGGAATGGTTCATCTCGCTCAGCATGTGCGTGCTGGCGCTGCTCAAGCTGCAGGATGTCGAGACCTTCTCCAGCATGTTCCTGGGCTACGACCTGCTGGCGCGACGCTGGGTGCCCTATTCCTACATCTACCCCTTCGCGGAGGCCGGTGCGGGCGTGCTGATGACGGCCGGCATACTCACCTGGCTGTCCGCGCCTGTCGCGCTGATGATCGGCGGGATCGGTGCGGTGTCCGTGCTCAAGGCGGTCTATATCGACAAGCGCGACATCAAATGCGCCTGCGTCGGCGGGGCGAGCAAGGTGCCGCTCGGCTTCGTCTCGCTCACGGAGAATCTCATGATGATCGCCATGGCGGTCTGGATGCTGGCGAAGTGACCGGGATCGTTCAGCGGGCGATCGCGACGGCGGCGGGATCTTCCGCCGGCGTGGCCGGCGCCATGGCCTTCCGCTCCGAATAGCGATCAACCAGCCGGGCCGCGTGCGGGCGCATCAGCACGGTGATCCGCACCAGTTCCTCCATCACATCCACGATGCGATCGTAATAAGCGGACGGCCGCATCCGCCCGGCCTCGTCGAATTCCTTGTAGGCCATCGCCACGGACGACTGGTTGGGGATGGTGAACATCCGCATCCAGCGACCGAGCAGACGCAACGTGTTCACCGCGTTGAACGACTGGGAGCCGCCGGAAACCTGCATGACCGCGAGCGTGCGCCCCTGTGTGGGTCGCATCCCCCTCATCTCCAGCGGGAGATGGTCGATCTGCGCCTTCATGATCGCCGAGATCGCGCCATGCCGTTCCGGGCTGCACCAGACCTGCCCTTCCGACCACAGGGACAGTTCGCGCAGTTCGTGGACGGCGGGGTGATCGTCGCCCGCCACCTGATCGGGCAGCGGCAGGTCGGACGGATCGAAGATACGCGTCTCGGCACCGAACAGGCGCAGGATCCTGGCCGCCTCCTCGACCGCGAGACGCGAGAAGGATCGCGCCCGCAGCGAACCATAGAGCAACAGGATGCGCGGGGGTGGCCGATCGTCGCCGAGGCCCACAGCCGGACGATCGACGACGAACGAGCGATCGAGCGCGGGGAGGTGATCGGGATCGGGCAGGACACGGATGCGGTTCATGCGATTTCCTCCTGCGGCTGGTCAAAGATCAAGTCGGCAACCCGATACGCGGCGACCGCACCGGCAAGCTGGGCCACGATGAAGGCCGGCACGCAGGCGGGTGCGATTCCGGCAAAGCTGTCGCTCAGCGAACGCGCGATCGTGATGGAGGGGTTGGCGAAGCTGGTAGACGAGGTGAACCAATAGGCGGCGGCGATGTAGAAGGCGACGCTCGCCGGAACATGGCCGGGCCGCATCTTCGCGGTGCCGAGGATGGTGAGGATCAGGCCGAACGTGGCGACGCCCTCGGCCACATATTGGCCTGTTCCGTTGCGCACTTTCGTGGACAACTGGAGGATCGGCACGTCGAACATCAGATGCGCCAGCCAGACGCCGAGGATGCCGCCGACGAGTTGGGCGACGCCATAGGCGATCGCCGTATCAGTGCCGATGCCGCCACGCAGGCGCGTCACGAGCGTGACGGCCGGGTTCATGTGCGCCCCCGATACCGGCGCGAGCATCGTCACGAGGACGAAGAGCATGGCGCCCGTCGCCAGCGTGTTACCGAGGAGCGCGATCGCGCCGTTTCCACCGGACAGCCGCTCGGCCATGATGCCGGATCCGATGACGGTGGCGAACAGCAGGAGGCTTCCCAGCGCCTCCGCGAAAACCCCGCGCCGCATCATTCCGGAGGGATGCGGTGCCCCGCCGCATCGACGATCTGCTCTCCGTCCTCCTTCGCGAAGGCACCCCGCTGGGCATCCGGCAGGATATCCAGCACCGTTTCGGACGGGCGGCAGAGCTTCACGCCCAGCGGCGTCACCACCAGCGGGCGGTTGATCAGGATGGGATGCGCGATCATCGCATCGACCAGCATGTCGTCGGAAAGCGACGCATCGCCGAGCCCCAGTTCGGCGAAGGGCGTGCCTTTTTCGCGAAGCAGATCGCGGGCGGTCATGCCCGCACGATCGATCATCTCGATCAGCAGTGCGCGGGCCGGCGGCGTCTTCAGATATTCGACGACGTGCGGCTCGACACCGGAGTTGCGGATCAGCGCGAGCACGTTGCGCGACGTGCCGCAGTCCGGATTGTGGTAGATGACGATATCGGTCACGGCGCAGCCCTTCAGCAGCAGGTGGTGAGGTCGGCGAGCAGCGGCTCGCACAGTTCGGCGCGGCCTTGGCAGCAATCCCTGGCGAGGAAGGTCATCAGTGCACGCAACGTGTCGATGCTCGCGCGCTGGATCTGCTGGCGGCCCCGTCTCTCGGCCACGACGAGGCCGGCTTTGGCGAGGATGGCGAGGTGGCTGGAGAAGGTACTCTGGGTCAATCCGCTCTCCCTGACCAACTCGCCCGTCGACAGGCCATCGGGTTCGTGCCGGACGAGCGAGCGAAAGGCATCGAGCCGCGTCGGGTGCGATAAGGCCGCGAGCACGGCCAAGGCGGCATCCGTTTCCATGCATCGAAATTATTCGATGCTATGCTTTCGGTCAACAGACATCGATTATTTTCGATACGTTGAACCACAGCCAATGCACCGGATCGCCGGCCTCTGCGAACTGTCGCAATCCGTCGCTATCGATGATCGTTTATCCATGCGCGCGAGGATCGCAGGCGTTGCAATTGCTACTTGTCGAGGATGATCCGCTGATCGCGGAGGAACTGACCGGCAAGCTCGGCGCCCTTGGCCACCGGTGCCGGCATTGCGTCACCGGAACGGAGGCGATCGGCGCCTTCGCGGACGCCGCCTATGACGCGATCATTCTCGACCGGATGCTGCCGGACCTCACGGGCACCGGCCTGCTCGACCATCTGCGCACGCAAGGCCCCCTGCCCCCCGTGCTGATGCTCTCGGCGCTGGGCAGTTCCAGCGACAAGATCGAGGGTCTCAATGCCGGCGCCGACGACTATCTCGCCAAGCCCTACGACATCGGCGAGCTCAACGCGCGGCTCGCGGCGATCGTCCGGCGCGGGCCGCAGGTGCACGGCGACGTGATCAGCCTTTCTATCGGGCAATTGCGGCTCGACGGCACCAACCACAATGTCCGCTTCGGGACGGCGCAGCGCCATCTCAACCGCATCGAATTCTCGCTGCTGCTGTTCCTGATGCGCCATGCCGACCGGCTGGTGACCCGCGCCATGCTGTTCGAAGGGGTGTGGAGCCATTCCTTTCAACCGCTCCCCAATCTGGTGGACAGCAACATATCGCGGCTGCGGCGGCGCCTGCTCGAACTGGGCTGCGACCCGATCGTCACCCGGCGCGGCGAAGGCTATGTGCTGCTGAGCGAGCAATGCTCGTGACCGTGCGCCGGCGCGAGAGCGATCCCGGCATCGGCCGGCTCTCACTGCGGATCGGCGCGGCGGTGGCGCTCGGCATGGCGGTCGCCGCCTCGATCGTGCTGGCGCTCACCAGCCTGCAATTCTCCCGCGAGCTCGACGCGTCGCTCTACAAGGAGATGGGCAAGCTGATGCCGCCGGGCGCGCCGCGCGACACCGCCTCGGTCGCCGACCGGGTGATCCGGCGCGCCGCCTCGCGCTCCACCTCGATGAAGATCGCCTTGCTCTACGATGCGTCGGGCCGCCGGATCGTCGGGCGCGTGGACCTGCCGCTGCAGCGCGACGGACTGGTGACGCTCAGCTACCGCGACGGCGATTCGAAGCCCAAGGACGGCCGCGCCTTCACCATCCGTCTGCCCGACGGCGCGCATCTCACCGTCCTCCATCATGACGAGATGAAGGAGGTGGTGCGCGACATGCTGCCGGCGCTGGTGCTGTGCCTGGCGCTGTTCGGCGCGCTGATGGGCGTGCTCGCCAGCCGGGCGATGGCGCGGATGATCGCGGCGCGCCTTGCGCTCACCCGCACCACCGCCGATGCGATCGCCGCCGGCGACCTCTCGCAGCGCGTGCCCTTCGACGATCGGGAGGGGATCTTCGCGGCGCAGGCGCAGAGCTTCAACCGCATGATCGCGCGGATGGAGGAGATGGTCGAGGGCCAGCGCCATTTCGCCAGCCACCTGGCGCACGATCTGCGTACCCCGCTCACCCGCCTGCGCGCGCTGCTTACCCGCGAGAGCGACGATCCAGCCGACTTCGCCGCGTTGCGCCTGGCCGCCGGGCGCGAATGTACCGCGATCATCGCCACCTTCGAGGCGCTGCTGCGCCTGTCCGAGATCGAGGCGGGGCGGCACGATGCGCCGCGCACCGTTTTGATGCTCGACGATCTGCTCGAGGATGTCGCCAATTCGATGGAGCCCGTGCTGATCGAGGCCGGCTGTGCGCTCGTCATCGGGCCGTTCGAGCCCGCCATCCTGATGGGCGATCGCAGCCTGCTGCTCCAGCTGTTCATGAACCTGCTCGACAATGTCGCCCGGCACACCGGCCCCGGCACCCGCGCCCGGATCGCGATGCGGCGCGAAGGCACGGAGGCAGTGGTCACGCTGGCTGACGACGGGCCGGGCTCGCCGACGCCGACCGCACGCGGGTGCTGCGCCCATTCGAGCGCGGCAGAGACAAGGGATCGAAGCGTGGCAGCGGTCTCGGCCTCGCCATCGCCAAGGCGATCGTAGGCTTCCACGACGGCTCGCTCCGCCTGCTGGACGGCGCGCCGGGGATGATCGTGGAGATTCGCTTCCCCGCGCATCAGCCCGCGCCGGTGCCCGAAATCGGCGACCTTGCAGGAATATCAGGTTCCGCCGAGCGATCTGTCATACCGGCTGCGTAGCGCGCCCTTCGATTGATCCATCGAAGGGGGTTCCCAATGCGCCGTCCGACACTTTTGTGTGCCACCTCGCTGCTCGCCATGGCGACGCCTGCGCTGGCCCAGACCGCCACGCCCGATGCCGCGCCCGCCGCCGACATCACCGTCATCGGCCACGCGCTGCCGCTGGCGCCTTCCTCGATGCCACTGGACGCGATGCAGCCGACCTCGGTCATCCAGTCCGGCTTCATCGCCAACAACATCCCGCCGCTCGCCAGCATCGACGACATCATCAAGTTCCAGCCGAGCGTCTGGACGTCCAACCCCAACGGCCCCGGCATCGGCAAGGCCGAGACCATGGCGATCCGCGGTTTCCAGGACGGCCAGTACAACGTCACGTTCGATGGCATTCCGTTCGGCGACTCGCAGGATCTCCACCACACCACCTCGTCGCTGTTCATCGCCCATGCGCTGCAGCAGGCGCAGATCGATCGTGGCCCCGGCTCGGCCAGCACGATCGGCAAGGCCCACCTTGGCGGCACCGTCGGCTTCCTCTCCAAGGATCCGCTCGAGCATTTCGACATCGATGCTTATGGCACGGCGGG
>BACX01000358.1 GCA_000333335.1 Sphingomonas-like bacterium B12
ACGCTGGCGCGATTGCAGAAGCCGTAGGCCCATTTCGGCATCATCTCGGCCTTGCCGGTCAGTTGCCGATAGCCCGCCACCACCGCATCGACGTTGCCGCCCGGCACGAACCAGTAATTCTTGGCTTGCGCGATATCGCTGGTGAACCACACCGAGTGACGATCGGCGGCGGGCAGCGGATCGCTGTGGAAGAGCGCCATATAGCCCGCATTGGGCTGCCACTCGACACGGATCGCGGTGGGCTTGCCGGCGGTCAGCGGCACCTCGAAATCGGCGTACCAGGGATTCCAGTTCTGCCGCCAGCGATCGAGCACCGCCTTCCCGTCCACGAACACCTTGTAATAGCTGGAGCCGTAGAGGCGGAACTTGTGCACACCGGTGACGGTGGGCGTCAGGTCGCCCGTCCACACCACCGTCTGCTGCTCCACGGCATTGCCGGCGGTATTCTGTCCGCCCGTCGCGGCGACGGTGCGCGCCTTGGCGGCTTCCGGCCACTTTGCCATATCCTTGATGAACTGATAGTCGATCGTGGCTTCCTGCCGCGTCACCACCGGCTTGCCGTCGAGGAAATATTGCGCGGTGAAGCCGGGCTGGCCGTGCGAGCTGACATTCAGTCCCTCGCCCACCAGATCGTAGGGCTTGGGATTGCCGAAGCGGGTGATGCCGTCATTGTCCCACAGCAGGCCGTAGCCCCTGGTCGAGACCAGGAAGGGCACCGCGATGTCCATATTGTGCTGGGCGAGTTCGACGTCCTCGCCATTATAGTCCATCTGCATGTTCTGGTGCTGGCCGAGGCCGTAGAATGCCTCGTCGGTGCCGCGATTGAACTGCTGCGAGACACTGACGAAGGGCTTGCCGTCGGCACTCGTCGGACGGAAGACGGGGGCGCCTGCTTCCGCCAGCAGCACATGCCCGGCGGGATCGAGGAAGCGGACCTGTCCGGTGGCGAGATCGACGTCGGCGGTGGTCCGCCCTGCCTCGAGTTCGACATGCCCCTTCGCCTCGTGCACCGAAAAGCCCCCCGCCGCAGGAGGATTGGGCGCCATCAGGCTCGGTGTAAGCGCCGTGGTCTCCGGCTGCCGCGGCGTCGCGACGACATGAACGATGCCGTCGCCGTGCAGGCTGAGTTCGATCCGCGCCGAGGGTCCGCCAGCCGGCGTCACCACGATGCCGTCGGCGGTCTTCCGATAGCTGCCATTCAGGTCCGCCGCCTGCGCCGATCCGATAGCGCTACCAATCAACAGCGCCGCGATGCCGATCCTGTTCATCCCGCTCCCTCTCCTGTTTTCTCTTATTAGCGATAATGGCCCATCGTCACCCGCAGCACCTGCGGGCGATCGACGAGGTTCAGCCCATAGTCGGTCTCGTCGCCATTCCAGACGCGGCTGGTGACCCACTGGCCGTTCTCGAACCGCCCCTCCTCGACGTTGACCATGATGCCGTTCGCAGGCGATCCCGACGCGGGCGCGAAATCCAGCCGCACATGATCCCCGACCACCAGGAAGCTGTCCGCCGACAGCTGCGCGACCGCCGCCCCGCCGACCGGCTCGCCGGCCCATGACGGACGCTCCGCCTTGGCATCGTCGCCCGGCCCGAACTGCCACTGGCCCCAACGCGCGGTTATCTTCCAGTTGCCCATCACCGTCGACTGCGGCGCAGCATCGTCCGGCTTGGCGACGCCCCATGTCGGCTTCTCGAACGCGATCCGCGCCCAGTCGCGCATGATCGATCCGAGCGTCTGGAACGGCAAAGCGAAGGCGCCCAGCGTCTTGTCGTCGAGCGCCTTGGCGCCGAGCGGATAGTTGGAATAGCCGCTGTCATCCATGCCGAACGGCGAGAAGCCGACCGCGCCGCGCCCGATCGCCTCGTAGAAATAGCGTGCGAACAAGCGATCGTTGCCGATCTCCGGCACCATCAGCGGATTGTCGGGCCGCGCATATTTGGCGAGATATTGCGCAACATCGGCGCTGGCCTTGTCGTAGATGTCGGGTGCCTCGGCATCGATCGCGGGCGCCGCCGCCTTCCAGATGTCGAGCACGTCCCATTGCGGCCCGCCGCTCGACACCGCCATCGGATCGGGAATCTGCGACGGCCCGGCGAGCGAGGCGTTGGCGTACATCGGCAGCGGCTTCACCGCCTTGCCCGCCGCCGCGATCTCGTTGACGAACGATGCGACGTACCAGGTGTTGAACGCCCGCTCGGCCTGCGCGCCATAAGCCTGCGTCCACGTGCCGCTCTTGCCGGTGCGCTTCGCCAGCGCCGCCGGAATCGCCTGCGCGAACAAAGCGTTGGCGGCCGCGCTGTGATCGCGCGGCAGGCGGTAGCTGCCCGTCTCGTTCTCAGGTTGCACGAGGATCACGGTGTTCTGCGGATCGTGATCGCGCAGATATTCCATCACCTTGACGAAGGCGCGCTTGTCCGCCTCCAGCGTGGCGCGACCGAGCGCGGTGTGGGCGTAATGATCCTTGCCGGTCGGATCCTTCATGCGGGGGAAGCGCTTGTTGTCGAGCTTCACCCAAGCCGGCAGATAGCCCGGCCCGCCATTCTTCCACGTGCCGAACCACAGCAGCACCACGCGCTTGTCGTGCGCCCGCGCGCGATCGAGCAGGGTCTGGAGGAAGGAGAGGTCGAACTTGCCTTCCTCCGGCTCCACCTGCTGCCAGGCGATCGGCACCTCCACGGTGTTGGCGTGGATGCGATCGAGCACACCCCAGGCGGTCTCCAGCGGCTCGGCGTAATTGCTCGAATTGTTGACCTGCCCGCCCAGCATCAGGAAGGGTGATCCGTCGACGATCAGCGCGTGGTGGTTACCGCGCGTCTCGAAATGCGGGATCGGCGTCGCCACATCCGGCGCGGCCAGTGCCGCCACCGGCAAGCAACCGACTGACATCGCCAAAAGCACAGACTTCACCGTCATTTCCTCTCACTCCCTGCGACATCGCCATAGAGGATGCCGCGCCCGTCCGTACCGATATAGACCCGCCCGAACCGGCGCGGATCGCCCGAAATCACGCGGAAACGCATGCCCCACTGATGCTGGTCGTCGTTGATCCGCTGCCAGCCCGCCCCGCCGTCGATGGAACGCCAGACTGCGGTCAGTCCCTGCTTCGTGCCGATCGCGTAGAGCGCCGGCCAACGGGCGCCCGGCGCCGCCTTGCCCAACCCGTAATAAGCGATCGCCAGCCCCTGCCCGGTCCGCGCCCAGTGCGCACCGGCATCGGCCGAGCGATAGAGGTCGCCGCCGACCTTCAGCCACAGCAGCCCCGCCTGCCCCGGCGTCGCCAGCAACGGGTTCTGCGCCTCACGCCAGACGACTTGGGCAGGAGAGAGATCCTGTGGCAACCCTGCGCTCTCGACCGCGTGAAAATGCGCGCCAATATCGTCGCTGCGCACGATCCGATGCGCGGCGAAGTCGATCGCATAGAAACGACGCGGGTCCGTCTTATCCGCGGTTACGCGCACGCGCGATGGCAGGCCTTCCACGAACTGCCACGTCTTGCCGCGATCGCGCGTGATCTGCGCGCGATCGGTCTCGACGAGGAAGGTCGATCCGTCCGCCGATACGGTGATCGCCGCGTCGCCGGTCCGCTCGGGCGTCGGGCTGCCGTCGGCGTGTGGCGGCGATGGCGGCACATCGAGCGGCGTCCAGTGCGCTCCACCATCGGCCGACCATGCCAGCGACGGGCCGGGCACGATCCGCGTATGCGTGCTCCCGCTACGCACCATGATCGCGGGCGCGAGCCCCGCATAATCGAGCGTGTTGGTGTTGGTGAGGTAGGGATTGCGATGCAGGAAGGGCGGCGAGACCGAGAGGTCGTCATGCCGGAAACCCGCTATGTCGCCGAAACCCGAAACCAGCGGCGCGCCACCGGTCGGGCTGGTCAGTGTGATGATCGCGGTCTGCTCGATGCCCTTGGTCCATGGCTTCCAGAGCATCGTGCCGGGCCGCCCGAACATGTCGGTCGCGTACATCGTCGCGCCCGTCACATAGGCGGCATGATCCGCATCGAACGGATCGATCGCGAGGCCGGCGATCCAGTGGCCGAAATTGGCCTTGCCATCGAGATCGAGGAACGGCGTCTCGCCGACGTCGCGCTCGCTGTGCCGCCAGAGTTCGTTCCAATGCGCGCCGGCATCGGTGGAGCGCCACACGGTATCGACCGGGCGGCTCCGATCGACGGTGCTGACCGCGATGACGGACGGATCCTGCGCCGAAACCGCGACGCCCATATAGCCGCCCACCGGCGCGTCGGCTCCCCGCAGCGGGGTGATGTCCCGCCAAGCTCCGCCCGCCGGATCGTAGCGCCAGACCGCGCCGCGCGTGATGCCGTTGGGGCCGATCCCGTCGCAATAGGTGAGGGTCAGGATGCCGTCCGTGCCGATCACGCCCTTGACCGGGAGCAGGCCCTCGTCGGGGCCGCCGGACACCGGCGACCAATGGGTGCCATCGTCGTCCGATCGGAACAGGTGGGTGCCGCCGGGATCGGCGCTCGCCACGAAGAGGCGCCCCGCATGGCGGGGATCGAACAGCACGAAGGACAGCCCGCCATGCGTCGCCCGCCCGCCCGCCGGCTTGCCGAGGCCCGCGCGCGGAAAGCTCGTCACCTGCGCCCAGTGCGCGCCGGAATCGCCGCTCCGCCACAGGCCGTCGTGTCGCGATCCGAAGAACAGGGTCTCATGGTGCCGCGGATCGATCGCCAGCCGCTCGCCCAGCCCGCGCCCGTCCTCGTTGCCGCCCATCGCGAAGGGAACCGGCACGATCTTCCAGTGTGCGCCGCGATCGGCCGAACGGAAGATCGCAGCCGGCATGTCCTTGCCCATGCCCGCCGCCATGTAGATGAGGTTCGCATTCACAGGATCGGGTGCGATGCTCTCGATCCCCATGTAGCTCGCGGTCGCCTGATCGTCCTCCAGCGGCACCCAGCGGGCGGGCTTCGCATCCCAGCGATAGGCGCCACCCATGTCGGTGCGCAGATAGGCAAGCCCGCGCTCGACGGGGCTGAAGACGATACCCGGCGCAAAACCACCGCCGCCGACTGTGACGCTCGCCCAATGATAGGCGACCGAGTCGGCCGCCAGTGCGGGCCACGAGAACCCGTCGGTAGCGACGACGAGCGACGCTGCGAGAGCGGCGGTTCTCCTCCACTTGCGCGCCTTCATCAATCCCGCCCCTCTCTCCGCCGCATTGTCGTTATTTTCCCACCATCGATTGCTTGACGACCCATGGCGCTGTGTACGATAACGCTAACAATCGTGGAGGGGAATAGGTGACAAGCATTCAACGGGCGCTGATCGAGGCGTTGCCCTCGGATTGGCGCGATGCGCGATTTTTGGGGCGCGTCGATTTCGGCGATGGTCCTACGCCTGTTCTCGTCGATCGTGGTATCGTTCACGACATGAGCGCGGTCGCGCCGACCGTCTCCGCCCTCGTCGAAACCGGCCATCTCGCGCCGGAGGGTGGTCGTCCGGTGGGTGAACTGGCCGACCTTGCGATCGGCGCGGCGGACACGCCCGCTTTGCTCAGCCCGATCGACCTGCAATGTGTCAAGGCTGCCGGCGTCACCTTCGCCGTTTCCGCCCTCGAGCGCGTGATCGAGGAGCGCGCGCGGGGCGACTATCGCAAGGCGGCCGAGGTGCGCGGTCGGCTCGAGGACGCGCTTGGCGGTAACATCCGTTCGGTCGAGCCGGGATCGCCGCAGGCTGCCCAGCTCAAGCAGGCACTGATCGACGACGGCATGTGGTCGCAATATCTCGAGGTCGCGATCGGCCCGGATGCGGAGATCTTCACCAAGTCCCCGGTGCTCTCGACGGTCGGCTGGAATGCGCGGATCGGCGTCCGTTCGGATTCCACCTGGAACAATCCGGAACCTGAGGTGGTGCTGCTCGCCGGGCACGATGGCCGCGCGGTGGGTGCGACGCTCGGCAACGACGTCAACCTGCGCGATTTCGAAGGCCGCTCCGCGCTGCTGCTCAGCAAGGCGAAGGACAACAACGCGTCCTGTTCGATCGGGCCGCTCGTCCGGCTGTTCGACGACCGTTTCACCATGGACGACGTGCGCGCCGCCGAAGTGGCGCTACGCATCGAGGGCACGGACGGCTATGTGCTGGACGGCACCAGCTCGATGCGCGAGATCAGCCGCGATCCCGAACAGTTGCTCGCCCAGTCGCTGAGCGAGCATCACTATCCGGACGGTTTCGTGCTGTTCCTCGGCACCCTGTTCGCGCCGACGCAGGATCGCGACGAACCCGGCCGCGGTTTCACCCACAAGGAGGGCGACGTCGTGACGATCAGCAGCCCGCGCCTCGGCACGCTCGTCAACACCGTCACCACCAGTGCCGCTGCGCCCGCCTGGACGCTCGGCATCGGCGGCCTCATGCACAACCTCGCGCGACGCGGCCTTCTGGCAGCATGATCGAAAGAGAAAGAGACTTCATGCTGCAGCAGACGTCAGAGACGGTAGATCGGGCGGTCTATCCCAGCCTGCGCGACAAGCGCGTGATCGTGACCGGCGGTGGCTCGGGGATCGGCGAAGGACTGGTCGAGGCTTTCGTGGCGCAGGGCGCGAAGGTCGGCTTCATCGACATCAACGACGGGGCCAGCGAGGGCGTCGTCGCCCGGCTGGGTGATGCCGACCACGCCCCGATCTTCCGCCACTGCGACGTGACCGATCTCGACGCGCTCTCGAGCACGCTGGCCGATCTCGAAGAACTGCTCGGCGGAGTCGACATCCTCGTCAACAATGCCGGTAATGACGATCGCCACACGATCGACGACGTCACGCCGGATTATTGGGCCGAGCGGCTCAACGTGAACCTGCGCCACCAGTTCTTCGCGGCCAAGGCCGTGGTGCCGGCGATGAAGCGCGCGGGCGGCGGCGCGATCCTGAACTTCGGATCGATCAGCTGGCACCTCGGCCTGCCCGATCTCGTCCTCTACCAGACGTGCAAGGCGGCGATCGAGGGGCTGACGCGCAGTCTTGCCCGCGATCTCGGCCGCGCCGGCATCCGCGTCAACGCGATCGTGCCCGGCAACGTCCAGACCCCGCGGCAGGAGAAATGGTACACGCCCGAGGGTGAGGCGGAGATCGTCGCCGGCCAGTGCCTCGATGGCCGCATCCAGCCGTCGGACGTCGCGGCGCTGGTGCTGTTCCTCGCGTCCGACGATGCGCGCATGTGCACTGGGCACGAATATTGGGTGGACGCGGGCTGGCGGTGACCGAAGCCCGGCTCGCCACCCACGCGCTCAAGGTCGGCGCCCATCTCGGCGAGGGACCGATCTGGATCGACGACGCCCTGTGGTTCGTCGATATCAAGGGCAAGCGCATCTACCGCTACGATCCGGCGGTGAACGGCTGCACCCGCTGGGACACGCCCGAATATGTCGGCTGGGTGGTCCCCGCCGCGCAAGGGGGGCTGATCGCCGGTTTCCAGTCCGGCCCGCATCGGTTCGACACCCGGCTCGCCCGCTTCGAGCGGATCGCGACGATCGACGCGCATCTTCCCGCCAACCGCCTGAACGATGCCTGCGTCGATCCTTCCGGCCGGATCTGGTTCGGCACGATGGACAATGACGAGGAAGCATCAAGCGGACGGCTCTATCGTTGGGACGGCGCGCGGGTGGAAACGATGGCGACCGAGCCGGTCGTGATCACCAACGGCCCCGCCATCCCGCCGTCCGGCGACCGCCTCTATCATGTCGATACACTCGGGCGGCGCGTGATCCGCCACGCGATCGGCCCGGACGGCGCTCTCGATGCGGGCGAGATATTCCTGACGTTCAACGCGGATGACGGCTATCCGGACGGTGCGGTCTGCGATGCGGAGGGGGGCGTCTGGCTGGGCTTCTACGGCGGGTGGGAAGCCCGCCGCTATGCGCCCGACGGCGCGCTCACCCAGCGCATCCGCTTTCCCGTCGCCAACGTCACCAAGGTTGCGCTCGGCGGGGCTGACGGACTGACCGCCTGGGCGACGACCGCCCGGCAGGGGCTGGATACGGCAGCCCTTGCCGCGCAGCCGCTGGCCGGCGATCTTTTCACATTCAGGGTCGATGTTCCGGCGGCGCCGCTTCACAGGGCGCGATAGACACACAAGCGCCGGAGCAACGGCGCCGAGGAGGGTTCATGGAAGGCAGGCAGGTCAACAACGGACTGGTCGCGCTGGTCGTCATCGTGGCGACGATCGGCGGCTTCATGTTCGGATACGATTCGGGCGTGATCAACGGCACGCAGAAGGGCATCGAGGCCGCCTTCGGGCTCGGCCGGCTCGGCATCGGCGTCAATGTCGGCGCGATCCTGGTCGGTTCCTCGATCGGCGCCTTTGGGGCGGGCCGCCTCTCCGATATGATAGGCCGCCGCAACACGATGATGCTGGCCGCCGCGCTGTTCATCGTCTCCGCCCTGGTGGCGGGTGCCGCGAGTTCGTCGGCGATCTTCATCTTCGCGCGCATCATCGGCGGCTTCGGCGTAGGCGCGGCGAGCGTCACCTCGCCTGTCTACATCTCGGAGGTGACGCCGGCGCACGTGCGCGGGCGGCTGACCAGCATCCAGCAGGTGATGATCATCTCCGGCCTCACCGGTGCCTTCGTCGCTAACTTCGTGCTTGCCCGCTCCGCCGGCGGATCGACTGCCGATCTGTGGGGCGGCTATCCCGCATGGCGCTGGATGTTCTGGCTGCAGACCATCCCTGCCGCCATCTACCTCGCCGCCCTCGTCCTGATCCCCGAAAGCCCGCGCTACCTCGTCGTGCGCGGTCGCGATGCCGAGGCCGAGGCGGTGCTGACGCGCCTGTTCGGTGCCGCCGAGGCCGCGCGCAAGGTCGCCGAGATCCGCGCCAGCCTCTCCGCCGATCACCACAAACCCAAGCTGTCCGACCTGATCGACAAGACGACCGGCCGCATCCGCCCGATCCTGTGGGCGGGCATAGGCCTCGCCGTGTTCCAGCAGCTCGTCGGCATCAACGTCGTCTTCTATTACGGTGCGACGCTGTGGCAGGCGGTGGGCTTCACCGAGGATTATGCGCTGCAGACCAACATCCTGTCCGGCGTGCTCTCGATCGGCGCCTGCCTGCTCACCATCGCCCTGATCGACAAGATCGGTCGCAAGCCGCTGCTGCTGATCGGTTCGGCGGGCATGACGGTGACTTTGGGCACCGTCGCCTGGGCCTTCTCGACCGCGCTGCACGGCGCCGACGGCGGCGTCACCCTGCCCGGCCATAACGGCGTGATCGCGCTGGTCGCGGCCAACCTCTACGTGGTGTTCTTCAACGCCAGCTGGGGGCCGGTGATGTGGGTGATGCTGGGCGAGATGTTCCCCAACCAGATCCGCGGATCGGCGCTCGCCGTGTCTGGCTTCGCGCAATGGATCGCCAATGCGCTGATCTCGGTGAGCTTCCCCTCGCTGGTCGTCTCACCCGGCCTGTCGATCACCTATCTCGGCTATACGCTGGCGGCGGCCGTCTCCTTCTTCTTCGTCCGCGCTCTCGTCCACGAGACGCGCGGCCGCGAACTGGAGGACATGGTCGGATGAGGATCGCCGCCGGCTCGTGGGAACTGACGCTCGCGCCCGAGCTGGGCGGCGCCATCACCGCGCTGCGGCGCGACGGACAGGACGTGCTGCGCGCCGCACCGGAGGGGGCAAACGAGCCGCTGCAGCTCTCCTCCTTCGCGATGGTGCCTTATGCCAATCGCATCGCCAATGGCCGGTTCGAGGCGGACGGCGCGCACTACTCGATCGCGGTCAACTACGCCGGGCAGGATCACCCGCTCCATGGCGTGAGCTGGCTGCGGCCGTGGGAGGTCGCCGCGTCGGATGCCGCGTCCACGACACTGGCCCACGATCATCCGGCGGACGAGGCCTGGCCATGGTCCTACCGCGCCGAACAGCATTTCGCGCTCGACGAGGCCGGTCTCTCGATCGCGTTGACGCTCACCAACACGGACGGGCGCGCGATGCCGGCGTCGATGGGCTTCCACCCCTATTTCCCGGCGAGCACCGACACGACGCTGCGCTTCGATGCGGACGGGATGTGGGGGCGGGACGAGCGCTTCCTGCCATCGACGCTGGCGGGTGCCGATGCCTTCGGCGACTGGAGTAGCGGCCAATCGGTGCAGACGCCGACACTGATCGACAACAGCTATGTCGGCTGGGAAGGCAGCGCACGCATATCGCGGTCCGATGGCGACGTGCTGCTCACCGGCGAAGGCACGCCGGTGCTGCACCTCTACACCCCGCCCGGCGAGCCGTTCTTCTGCGCCGAGCCGGCGACGTCCATGCCCGATGCGTTCAACCGCTCGACACCGGTAATGCTGCGGCCCGGCGGGCAGCATCGCATCGGAATGGCGATACGCTCGGCCTGACCCTGGGCTAGTGGTTGTGGCGCGGCGTCCGCGCCGCGATGCCGCGATACTTCACCGCGAAGTCGAGGACCGCGCCGTCCGCCAGCTGCCCGGTCTTCTCCCGGTAGAGTTCCTCCCACGGCGTATGGCTCTCGGGCACAAGCGGCGCGCCCTCCTGCAGCCGGCGCGCGATCTCTTCCGGCTCGACCAGCGCGTCGCAGGTGCCCGCCGTCAGATCGATGCGGATCGTGTCGCCCGTGCGCAGCCACGCCAGCCCACCGCCCGCCGCGCTCTCGGGCGAGCAATTGAGGATCGAGGGGCTGTCCGATGTGCCGGACTGGCGCCCGTCACCCAGCGTCGGCAGCGCGAGGATGCCGCGCTGGATCAGGTGGTCCGGTGGCTGCATGTTCACAACCTCCGCCGATCCCGGCCAGCCGATCGGGCCGGAGCCGCGGATCACCAGGATGCAATGCTCGTCGATGTCGAGCGCGGGATCGTTGATGCGGTGGTGATAGTCGTCCGAACCGTCGAACACGATCGCGCGGCCCTCGAAGCGATCCTCCTGCCCCGGTGCCGACAGATAGCGCTGGCGGAAGGCATCGGAGATCACCGAGGTCTTCATGATGCCGAAATCGAAAAGGTTGCCGCGCAGCACGAGGAAGCCCGCCTTGGCCATCAATGGTTCGGCGACGGTGCGGATCATCTCGCGGTCACGCGTCGTGCGACCGGCGATATTGTCGCCAATGCTATGCCCCGTCACGGTCAGGCAATCGCCATGGAGGAGGCCAGCATCGGCCAACTCCGCCATCACCGCCGGCACGCCGCCCGCGCGGTGGAAGCGTTCGCCGAGATACTGACCTGCCGGCTGCATGTTGACGATCAGCGGCACTCCGTAGCCGTGATCCGACCAGTCCTCGCGATGCAGTTCCACCCCGGCATGGCGCGCCATGCCCGCGATATGCGGCTGCGCGTTAGAGCTGCCGCCAATCGCGCTGACCACGCGGATCGCGTTGAGAAACGCCTCGCGCGTCAGGATCTTGGACGGGCGCAGATCCTCATAGGCCATGTCGACGATGCGTCGCCCGGTCTCGTAGGCGATCTGCCCGCGCTCGCGATAGGGCGCCGGGATCGCCGCGCAGCCGGTGAGCGACAGGCCCAGCGCCTCGGCGACAGCGTTCATCGTCGAGGCCGTGCCCATCGTGTTGCAATGCCCGGCCGAGGGTGCGCTGCTGCACGCGCGCTGGAGGAATTCCTCCTCGTCGATCTCGCCCGCCGCCAGCTTGCGCCGCGAGCGCCAGATCACCGTGCCCGATCCGACCAACTCGCCATCGTGCCAGCCATCGAGCATCGGCCCGCCCGACAGCACGATCGCGGGAATGTCGACGGTGGAGGCGGCCATGATACCGGCAGGCGTCGTCTTGTCGCAGCCGGTGGTGAGCACCACCGCGTCGATCGGATAACCGTACAGCGCCTCGACCAGACCGAGATAGGCGAGGTTGCGATCGAGCGCGGCGGTGGGGCGGCGGCAATTCTCGAAGATCGGATGGACGGGGAATTCCATCGCGATCCCGCCCGCGTCGCGGATGCCCTCGCGGGTGCGCTTGGCAAGCTCGATATGGATGCGGTTGCAGGGCGACAGGTCGCTGCCGGTCTGCGCGATGCCGATGATCGGGCGGCCGGAGCGCAGTTCGGCAGGTGTCAGCCCGTAGTTCATGAAGCGCTCGAGATAGAGCGCGGTCATGTCGGCGCGCGCGGGATCGGCGAACCAGTCGCGCGAGCGAAACGGCTTTGCGGGAATGCGGTCCATCGGCTCTCTCCAGAAGCGAGGGCCTTATGAGAGCGCTAACTTAACGTCAATGCGATGACGTCAATCCGATGCGGCGGCACGCGCGCGGGAACGCGGCCGCCGACGGGGTGCGGCGTCCGACTGGCGGCGGATCAAGGTGTAGTCCAGGGTCATATGCCGCTTGTCGTTGCCGCCGTTGCGGCGCGCGCGCAGGATGCCGGCGAGCATCTCCACCGCCGCGCGGGACATGTCGGCAATCGGCTGATGAATAGTGGTGAGTTCCGGCCAGATCGTCGTCGCGATGGCGGTGTCGTCGAAGCCGCACACCGTCAGGTCGCCCGGCACGTCGAGCCCGCGCCGATGTGCCACCGCGACGGTCGCCGCCGCCATATCGTCGTTGCTGGCGAAGATCGCGGTCGGCGCATCATCCTGCTCCAGCAGCTCATCCGCCGCGTCCAGACCGGAGCGGTAGGTGAACAGGCCGCTCGCCACCAGCGCCTCGTCGAACGCGATCCCGGCCTCGGCCAGCGCGTCCTTATAGCCTTCCAGCCGCTCCGCACTGGCGGTGAGGTTGGGGTTGCCCTCGATGAAGCCGATACGGCTGTGGCCCAGGGTCAACAGATGGCGCGTCATTTCACAGGCCGCCGCGCGATCGTCGATCGAGACCGCCGCAACCTCGGGCGGCGGACTGCCGGTGGCGACCACCACGGTCGGTACGTTGCGCTCGATCAGCAGATCGAGGACGGATCGGGAATCGCACAAAGGCGGCGGCAGGATGATGCCATCGACTCCGCCCGCGATCAGCCGCTCCGCGACATCGCGCTCATGATCGTCGATCTCGCATTTCTGCACGATCAGCTGGATGTCGGACCGCGACGACTGATCGAGGCCGCCGAGCAGGAATTCAGAGAGATAGGCGGCGCTCGGGTTGCTGAACAGCAGCCCCATGCGGACCTGCCCGGCCCCGGCAAGATTCCGCGCGGCTCGGTTGGGTGCATAATTCAAGCTCGCGATCGCGGCGTTGACGGTCTCGCGCGTTTCCTCGCGCACATTGCTTTCGGCGTTGATGACGCGCGACACCGTCATCGCCGAAACACCCGCCAGCTCGGCGACGTCGGCAATCGTGGGAGCGCCGCTCTGGCGAGCGCTGGACGTACGGGGCTTGCGGGGACGGATCGCCATGAACGGGATGTAGCATGGGCTTCGCGCAAGCCACAATGGCGAGGCGAGATCGAATGGTAGCGCTCGCAATTCAAGCCTCTATATTGGCGGCGAACGAAGGCCGCACCCGATTCACGGGCGCCTGCCGCCTTCCAAGAGAATGGAGTTGATGCATGGACGGCCATTTCCTGATCGGCGCGCGTGCCGTCGCCCGCGACGCGACCTTCAGCGGTTACGACCCTTCCCGTGGCGAGGAGATCGCCCCCGCATTCTCGATTTCCACCGCCGAGGATGTGGCCGAAGCCTGCCGGCTGGCCGCCGAGGCGTTCGATGCCTTTCGTGACACCGATCCGGATCAGCGCGCCCGCTTCCTCGAAACCATCGCCGACAATATCGACGCGCTGGGCGATGCCCTGATCGCACGCGCCATGCAGGAGAGCGGCCTGCCGCAGGCGCGGCTGACCGGCGAGCGCGGGCGCACGAGCGGCCAGCTCCGCCTGTTCGCGACGCATCTGCGCCGGGGCGACTGGGCCGGCGTGACCTTCGACACGCCGCTGCCCGATCGCGCCCCGCTGCCGCGCAGCGACCTGCGCCAGCGCCGCATCGCGATCGGCCCGGTCGCGGTGTTCGGCGCCTCCAACTTCCCGCTCGCTTTCTCGGTCGCGGGCGGCGACACCGCCTCCGCGCTGGCGGCCGGCTGCCCGGTCGTGGTGAAGGGCCACCCCGCCCACCCCGGCACGACCCGTATGGTCGCCGACGCCATCCGTGACGCGATCGCCGCCTGCGGCCTGCCCGAAGGCGTCTTCTCGCTGGTGCAGGGGCCGGCCAACGAGCTGGGCGCCGCGCTGGTCACCGATCCGCGCATCAAGGCCGTGGGCTTCACCGGATCGCGCGGCGGCGGCCTCGCGCTGATGAAGCTCGCCGCCGAGCGGCCCGAGCCGATCCCTGTCTATGCCGAGATGTCGAGCATTAATCCCGTCATCCTCTTCCCCTCGGCGCTCGCAGCGCGGGGCGAGGCGCTGGCCAAGGCCTATGTCGGCTCGCTCACCATGGGCGCCGGGCAGTTCTGCACCAATCCGGGGATCGTGATCGGCATCGCCGGCCCCGATCTCAATCGCTTCGTGGCTACCGCCAAGCAGGCGCTCGAGCAGGCACAACCGCAGGTCATGCTGACCAAGGGCATCCAGAACGCCTTCGACAAGGGCGTGTCGGCGCTGGAGGCCAATCCGTCGGTCGAGACGCTGGCGCGCGGCGCCGAAGGCACGGGCTGCACGCTCGGCCGAGCGGCCCTGTTCATCACCGATGCCGACCGTTTCCTCGTCGATCCGTCGCTGGTGCATGAGGTGTTCGGCGCATCGTCGGTCGTCATCCGGGCGAAGGACATGGCGCAAGTCGCCGCGCTGATCGAGGGGCTGGAAGGCCAGCTGACCGCGACGCTGCAGATCGATGAGGGCGATTACGAGACGGCGGCGCCGCTCGTTCCGCTGCTGGAGCGCAAGGTCGGCCGCATCCTCGCCAACGGCTGGCCGACCGGCGTCGAGGTGTCGACGGCGATGGTGCATGGCGGCCCCTTCCCGGCCACATCGGACCCGCGCTCAACCTCGGTCGGCACGGCGGCGATCGAACGCTTCCTGCGGCCGGTCTGCTATCAGGATCTGCCCGACGCGCTGCTGCCCAAGGCCGTCCGCTCGGACAATCCACTGGGCCTGCCGCGCCATATCGACGGCACGCCAGAGGTCGCATGACCGGCCCGTCGCGCCGCGTGGTGATCGCCGGCCTCGCCGCCGTCACCGCCACCGCCGCCAGCCGGATCGACGCGCAGCCGACCAGCGGCGCCGATCTGATCCCGCTCTGGCCGGGCGTGGCGCCAGGTGCGCCCGCCTTGCTGCCGGTCCGCAAGATCGAGCAGAGATCGACCGATCCGAGCTTCCCCGATCGCTGGGTCACCGGCATCGCCCAACCGGCGCTGGTCGTGCGCCGGGCGCCACGCCCCAACGGTGCGGCCGTGATGCTGTGTCCCGGCGGCGGCTACGGCTTCCTGTCCTACGACAATGAAGGCGAGGAGCAGGCGCGCTGGCTCAACGCGCGGGGCGTCACCGCCTTCATCCTGCTCTACCGCCTGCCGGGCGAAGGATGGACCAACCGGGCGACCGTACCGCTCGCCGACGCGCAGCGCGGCATCCGCCTGATCCGATCGCGGGCGGCCGAGTTCGGCATCGACCCGAAGCGTATCGCCACGCTCGGCTTCTCGGCCGGCGGACATCTCGCCGGTTCGCTGGCGACGCGCCATGCCGAAGCCGTCTACACGCCCGTCGATGCGGCCGACCGCCTTTCGGCCCGCCCCGATCTCGCCGGCATGATCTATCCGGTGGTGAGCATGGCGGCGCCCTTCACGCACGGCGACTCCCGCGACAATCTGCTCGGCAAGGGTGCGGACGAGGCGGCACGCCGCGCGGCATCGGTGGAAATGCGCGTCACCGTCGACACGCCGCCCATCTTCCTGACCCACGCGTCGGACGACGGCCTCGTCCCCATCCGCAACAGCCTGTCGCTCTACACCGCGATGGTCGATGCCAAGCGACCGGCCGAACTTCATGCCTTCGACGAGGGCGGGCACGGCTTCGGCGTCCGGATCGGCAAGGACCGGCCGGCATCGGCCTGGCCCACCCTTTTCGCGGCCTATGCGACGCGGCGCGGGGTGTTTCCGGCATGATCCGGCGCGCCATCCTCCCGCTCCTCGCGCTGTCGCTGATCGCCGCGACCGAGCCACCGCATTACCAGAGCAGCCCGGAGCGGCGCACCGTCGTGGAGAAGGATTGGGGCCAGTGGCTCGGTCCGTTCCGGCAAAAGCTGGAGCCGAGCCTGATGGAGGATTTCGGCGAGCGCTATCTCTATGCGTCCGCCGATGCAGCCCTGCCGCCGCCCGCACCGGGCGAGCAGCGCGTCGTCTTCCTCGGCGATTCGATCACGGACCTCTGGAACCTTGGCACCTATTTTTCGGGTCGCCCCTTCATCAACCGGGGGGTCGGCAGCCAGGTCACCGCGCAGATGCTGCTTCGCTTCCAGCAGGACGTGGTGGCGCTGCACCCGAAGGCCGTCGTCATCCTCGGCGGCGTCAACGACGTGCAGGGCTTCATGCAGCAGGAGACGCCCGACGGCATCATAGGCAATGTCGAGGCGATGGCGGACATAGCCGACGCACACGGCATCAAGGTGGTGCTCTGCTCGATCCTGCCGGTGAACAATTACACGCCGCAAGCGCAGGACGTCCTGAAGGAGCGGCACCCCGAACTGCTGCGCCAGCTCAACGCCCGCCTGCGCGCGCTCGCCGAGGCGCGCGGCTATGCCTATGCGGATTACGACGCGGTGCTGCAGGACGGTCACGGCCTAATGGCCGCGCCCTATACGCGGGACGGTATCCACCCGACGGCGGCGGGATACGCCCGCATGGTGCCGGTGGTAACGGCCGCGATCGATCGCGCGCTGCGCTAGACACGGGGCACCTTTCCGCTCTTGATCCGTACCACCGGCACGGCGCCGAGGCAGGGAATAAAGGGTAAAGCGGCCCGGTCGATGGCCGGCGTCAACCGCGCCTGAAGCCTTTGCAGGCTTTCCCATGCCAGTGGCCGGGAACGTGCTTCTCCTCGGCATCGATGAAGCCGCGCTCGGGCAGTCAGCGGCCACTCCGTCGCGCCGGATGATACCGATATCCAATCGGTAGCTTGATGCCATCCGGGTGCTTGAACCGATTGCCTTCAAGTCATAATGGTATCGGTAACAAAATACGTGGCGAATTGATCATCGATTCGAACGCGGACAGGGAGAGAGACGATGAAGCCTCGCCATTTTGCGCTCGCGATCCTGGCGCTGACCGCCTCCGCATCGACGACATGGGCGCAGGCGCCGGTAGTGCCCCCCGCCTCCCCGATCCCGGCGCGCTACCAGAATTTCCGCGCCGCCATCTATATCGCGGTCGGCGATGCACGGAAGTTGGCCGATCGTGCGACGTTCGACCGGCAATATGCCCGCGCCGCCTCCCAGCTCCATTTCGACAAGGTTTATATCGAGGCCTATCGCGATCACGATTTCGCGACCGACGACGAACTCGAAAAGGTGAAATCCTATTTCGCCGAGAAGGGCATCGAAACTGCAGGCGGCATCACGCTGGCGGCGGGTGGCAAGAATGGCCAGTTCGGCACCTTCGACTATGAAGATCCGGCGGACCGCGCCGAGTGCGAACGCGCCGCGCGGCTGGCCGCCAGACATTTCAACGAGGTGATACTCGACGATTTCTTCTTCTACACGTCCAAGAGCGACGCGGACATCGCCGCCAAGGGCAAGCGCAGCTGGACGCAATATCGGCTCGACACCATGCGCAAGGTCGCGCGCGATCTCGTGATCGGGCCGGCCAAGGCGGCCAATCCCCATGTCCGGATGATCATCAAATATCCGAACTGGTACGAGCATTTCCAGGGGCTTGGCTACGATCTCGATCAGGAAGCGCGGATGTTCGACGGTATCCACACCGGCACGGAATCGCGCGATCCCACGCTCACCGATCAGTTGCTCCAGCAATATGAGAGCTACGAGATCATCCGCTATTACGACAATATCCGGCCTGGCGCGAACACCGGCGGCTGGGTCGATGAAGCATCGACCCGCGACATCGATCGCTATGCCGAACAGCTTTGGGACACGCTCTTCGCCAAGACCGGTGAGGTCACGCTGTTCAACTGGCGCCCGATGTCGAACGACGACGCGGCCGACGCCGGCATCCGGCCGTGGGCGCACCAGGCGACCAGCTTCGACTGGCAGGCGGAGCTGCGCCGCTGGCGTAACTCGGGTAATGACCTGCCCACAGGCTGGGGCCGTGCGGCGGGCCTCGCGCTGGAATCGGTGGACAAGGTGCTCGGCAGTCTCGGCAACCCGATCGGCATCGCCAGCTACAAGCCCTATCAGTCGAGCGGCGAGGATTTCCTGCACAATTATCTCGGCATGATCGGCCTGCCGATCGAGCTGTCGCCGAGCTTTCCGGACAAGGCGAACACGATCCTGCTGACCCAGGCCGCCGCCACCGACCCCGCCATCGTCGGCAAGATCGAGGGAGCGCTGAAACGCGGCGCGACGGTGATCGTCACCTCCGGGCTGGTCGAAGCGCTACAGGACAAGGGCTTCCACGATCTCGCCGAATGGACGCCGACCGGCCGGCGCGTGCTGATCGACCAGTTCGTCGAAGGGTTCGGCGCCGGCAACGGTACCAGCCTCAATGCGGCCGATGCCTCACAGAAGCCGATCCTGTTTCCGGACATTCGTTTCTATACCAACGACAGCTGGGCGATCGTGCGCGGGGTCGCGGGCGCCAAGGGCTTCCCGCTGTTGCTGATGAACCATTATTCGGCCGGCACGCTCTACATGCTGACCGTTCCGGAAAATCCGAGCGACCTTTATGCTCTGCCGCCGGCGGTGCTGTCGCAGATCCGCACGGTCGCGCAGAAGACGATGCCGGTTTGGATCGACGCACCCGCGCAGGTATCGCTGTTCGCCTATGACAACGACACGTTCGTTGTGCAGTCGTTCCGCGCGGAACCGACGCCGGTTACGCTGCACGTCGCAGGCCACGCGCTGCAGGATCTGCAGACCGGCGCGACGCTGAACGTGACGCAGTCGGCCATGAGCGAAGGCTCCGGCAAGGCCGACGGGGACACGCGCAATATCGTGCCGACGATCATTCCACCGCACTCTTATGTTGCGTTCCGTATCGTCCGTTAACGAAAATGTTAGCGCGCAACAAAAATTTGTTGCCGAACTGTTTTTGAACTGTTAACAACGGCCCGTGCCCGACGAGTAAGAAAAATCGTCTGCCATATGATTTGATAACGCTATCATCGAATAGCGCGGATCAGGGTGGGGCCGCATGGAGGGGATTGAAATGAAGGCTGGTATCTCGACGCCCGCGGGCTCTGTCCGCGCGCGCCACATGGGTGTTCTTTGCGCCGGTGCGTCCGTCGCGGTTTTCGCTCTCACCGCTCTCTCGACACCGGCCTTCGCGCAGACGGCAACCGATGCCTCGGCGACCAGTGGCCAGTCGGCCGGCGCCGCCGCGCCGGCGCAGGCGGGTGCCTCGGCACCGGCCAAAAGCGCCGCGGGCGAGATCGTCGTCACCGGCCAGCGTGCCTCGATCGCCAACGCGCTGAGCATCAAGCGCAACGCCAACCAGATCGTCGATTCGATCAGCGCCGACGATATCGGCAAGCTGCCCGATCGCAGCGTCACCGAGACGCTGCAGCGCATCACCGGCGTGACGATCGACCACTTCATCTCCCGCCAGGATCCGGATCACTTCTCGGTCGAAGGATCGGGCGTGAACATTCGCGGCCTCACCTTCGTCCGTTCCGAACTCAACGGCCGCGACGCGTTCAGTGCCAATGGCGGCCGCGTGCTGAGCTTCGAGGACGTGCCGCCGGAACTGCTGGCCGGCGTCGACGTCTACAAGAACCCATCGGCGGACCTTATCGAGGGCGGCATCGGCGGCCTCGTCAACCTGCGCACCCGCCTCCCCTTCGATTCCAAGGGGCAGGTGATCAGCGTGTCCACCTCCGGAACGCTCGGCGATCTGCGCAACCAGCTCGAGCCGTCCTTCTCGGCCCTCTACAGCAATCGCTGGAACACCCCGATCGGCGAGATCGGCGTCATCGCCGACGTCGCCTACTCGATCAGCGCCACGCGTACCGACGGCGTGCAGGTCGAGCCTTATTATCCGCGCACCGATCTCGTCCCCGGCCAGACCGTCTACATCCCCAAGGGCATCGACTGGCGCCGGCTCGACTTCACCCGCAAGCGCTTCGGCGCCTACGGCGCGCTGCAGTGGAAGCCGGCCGACAATCTGGAGGTCACCACCACCTTCTTCCAGTCGCGCTACAAGTTCCACTGGGCGGAGCACGCGATCTTCGCGCAGGATAACGCCTATAACATCGTCCCAGCGGCGGGCACGCAGTTCCAATTCGACAAGAACGGCGTGTTCCAGCAGGGTACCGAGACCGATCCCAATCCAGCCGACGGCGGCGGCATGCCGTTCAGCGACGACGTTCGCAGCGCCGACCAGAACTCCGTCACCACCGATATTTCCGGCCACATCAGCTGGCACCCGATCGAGCGCCTGCATGTCTCGGCCGACCTGCAGCACGTTCACGCCACCAACAAGAGCTTCGATTCCACCGTCGCCACCGGCATCAACCTGCCGAGCGAGACGGTCGATCTCACCAAGGGCGTGCCGAGCGTCTCGGTCGATCCCTCCTTCATCGCCAATTCGTCCAATTACTATTGGGCGTTCACGATGGACGAGAAGCAGCACAATGTCGGCAACGAGTGGGCCTACCGCGCCGATCTCGATTACGACCTTGATACCGGCGGCATCCTGAAGAGCTTCAAGTTCGGTGGTCGCATGACCAACACCCACCAGAACAACCAGGCGACGCCCTACAACTGGCAGGCGGTCAGCCAGACCTGGCAGGTTCCGGGCGTGATCCCGTCGCTCGCCTATCTGTCGCAATATCCGCTGGCGAGCGAGACCTTCAACTTCGGCAACAACTTCTATCATGGCGGCGCCAACGTTCCGCTGGCCGTCGTCTTCCCGGCGACCTCGCAGGCGACGGATTATCCGGGCAGCTACATCGCGCTGCACAACATCACCACGCAGCTGTGCGAGCAGATCAATCCGGCATCGAGCTGCCCGAGCTTCGCGCTGGCGCAATATACCGCCGCCAACCAGAACGTGCTGCACGAGAAGAGCTATGCGCTCTACGGCGTGCTGAACTTCGATTTCGACAATCTCGGCCTTCCGCTCAGCGGCAATGTCGGCCTGCGCTACGTCCATACCGACCTGAACGCCGAGGGCTTCATCGTCCAGCCGAACCCGATCGCCGGTGCGCCGGCGGGCGGACCGGTGTTCGATGGCCAGTCGCTGGCGATCAGCGCCAAGAACAAGTATCACTTCTTCCTGCCCAGCCTGAACCTGCTCTACAAGATCACACCCAGGCTGCAGGCCCGCTTCGCCGCCGCCCGCGCCATGACGCGGCCGGATTACACGCAGCTGCAGGCTTATACGCCGCTGTCGGCCTCGTACGACACGACGACCGGAACCTATAATTTCAACTCGACCGCGTCGGGCAACCCCAACCTGAAGCCGATCACATCGAACCAGGTCGACGCCGCACTCGAATGGTATTTCGGCAAGGCCAGCTCGCTGACCGCGACGGTGTTCTACAAGCACCTGAACGATATCATCCGCAACGTCACCGAACCCTATGTGTTCGATGGCGTCACCTACCCGCTCACCGCGCCCTACAATGTCGGCACCGCCAACATCAAAGGTGTCGAGATCGGCTACAATCAGGCCTTCACCTTCCTGCCTGGCCTGCTGAGCGGCTTCGGCATCACCTCGAACTTCACCTACGTGGACAGTAAGACGAAGGTGAACGCATCGGGTCTGCAATCGGGCAGCGCTTCGTTCGTGTCGATCAACGGCGTCGACACCAATGGCGCGATCTTCGGCAACCTGCCGCTCGAAGGCCTGTCGAAGTACAGCTACAACCTCACCGGCTATTACGAAAAGGGCATCCTCTCGGTGCGCCTCGCCTACAACTGGCGGAGCAAGTATCTGCTGGCGACCAACGTCAACGGCACGCAGGGATCGGACGGTACGCCGCTCACCGCTGGCGGCGTGCAGTGCGGCGGCAATACAGCGGCGGATCACTGCGTGCTGTGGGGCCTTCCGACCTACAACGCCTCGTACGGCCAGCTGGACGGCTCGATCTTCTTCAAGTTCATGCATGACAAGGTGTCGTTCGGGATCGAAGCCCAGAACCTGAACAACGCCCAGAACCGCGTGCTCATGAAGCAGTCGATCGGCCTGATGGGCCGCGCCTGGTTCGTCAGCGATCGCCGCTACACCGCCTCGATGCGGCTGACCTTCTAACTCCCCCGACTGTGGCGGGCGAACGTCCGATGGACGCTCGCCCGCCATTTCTTTAGCATCGTCGCCGGGATGGACGGGGGATGACCGGAGCTTCGATCAGGCGGGTGGTGATCGTCGGCGGCGGCACCGCCGGCTGGATGACCGCGCTCGCGCTGGCGCGGATGGCCCCGCCCCACGCGCCGACCGTCACCCTGGTGGAATCGCCGGAGATCGGCACCGTCGGCGTCGGTGAGGCGACGCTTCCCACCATCCGTCACTTCAACCTTTGGGCCGATGTCGACGAACGCACCTTCGTTCGCGAGACGCAGGCCACCTTCAAACTCGGCATCGAGTTTCGCGACTGGCGCGAGCCGGGGCACAGCTTCTTCCACGGCTTCGGCGATCACGGCCCCGAAATTGCGGGCCTGTCGCCCTATCAGCAACTGATCAGGCTCGGCCTGACGGAGGCACTCGACGATTGGTCGCTGCCCGCGCAGGCCGCACGTCTCGATCGCTTCCAGCCGCCGTCGACCGACAATCGCTCGCTCGCGTCGACTTATTCCTATGCGTACCATTTCGATGCGAGCCTCTATGCGCAGCACCTGCGGCAGCTCGCGATCGCGGCGGGCGTAACGCATGTGCAGGGGCGCATCGTGGAGGTCGAGCAGGCAAGCGGGACCGGTCTGATGACGCGCCTGCATCTGGAGGAAGATCGATCGATCGACGGCGATCTCTTCGTCGACTGTTCGGGCTTCCGCTCGCTGCTGCTGGGCCAGAAGCTGAGCGTGCCGTTCGAAGACTGGTCGCGCTGGCTTCCGGCCGACCGGGCGTGGGCGGTACCGTGCGCGGGCCGCGACACGATCGAACCCTATACGCGCTCGACCGCGGGCACGGCGGGCTGGCGCTGGCGCATCCCGCTGCAGCATCGCATCGGCAACGGCCATGTCTATGCGAGCGCCTTTCAGGACGATCAGGGCGCGCTCGATGCCCTGATGCAGGGCCTCGACGGCGAGGCGCTGGCCGAACCCCGGCAGCTGCGTTTCAAGGCCGGGCATCGCCAGCGTTTCTGGGTCGGCAATTGCGTGGCGATCGGGCTTTCGGGCGGTTTCCTGGAACCGCTGGAGTCGACCAGCATCAATCTGATCGAGCGCGGCATCAGCCAGCTCGTCCAGCTCTTCCCGTCGGGCGGGCTGAACCCGGTGCTGGCCGAAGAATATGATCGCTACATGGTCAACGCCTTCGCCGGCATCCGCGATTTCGTGATCCTGCACTACCGGCTGGGGCGGCGCACCGAGCCGTTCTGGCAGGCTATGCGCGAGCAGCCGATTCCGGACTCGCTGGCCGAACAGATCGAACTGTTCGAGGCGACCGGTGAAATCCCGATCCGCGATCCCGAGAGCTTCGGCGAACCCAGCTGGGCGGCGATCCTGTTCGGTCTGGGCGCCAGGGCATCGGCCCACCACCCGCTCGCGGACTGCGAACCGCGCGAGGCGATCGAACGTCATCTCGCGCGCGGTCGTGACCTGATCGCCCAACATGCCGGCCGGATGCCGCCGCATCGTCGCTTCATCGAACATATGGTGCAGGGCGGATGAACGGCCCGCGCATCGCGATCGTCGGCGACGGCGTCGAGGCATGGCTGTTCGCAGCCCTGTTCCGCCAGCTGTCGCGGCGCACAGGCACGCTTGTCGTCCTTCCCCTGCCCCATCGACAGGAAAGCGGCCGGATCGCGCTTCCACCGGTCGTGACCGACCTGCATCGGCTGCTGCGCATAGCGCCAGACCTCATCGCCGGGTTTAGCACACCCCGCTATGGCATCGACATCGCAACGCGAGACGGCGGCCGGATGCTCCTCCCTTACGGCAGCTACGGCGATCCGGACGAACCCGGCAATCTGGTCAACGCCTGGATCAGGCTGCACAGCGAAGGTGATGCGCCCGCACTCGCCGGTCTTTCGGCAAACGCGGCACTTGCCGCCGGCGGGAGTCCGCGACCAGACGCCGATCCGCGTCTGCTGCGCAGCATCGTCGCCGGCTGGGATGTCGATGGCGAACGATACAGGGCGATCCTGAAGGACGCGGCGCTGGCGCGCGACGTCGAATGTTCGGGGTCGGCTTTTGACCCGCACACGCCAATCGACGCCGACCTCATCGTGGATGCCAGCGAAGGCCATGCGCTTCCGCAATCCGGCGTCGGCTGGCATGGCCGATGGCTGGGGATCGGCACGGCAGCGCACCGTCTCCACGATGCCGAGCCGTTCGCGATCGCGGCCGTCTTCTCAGCGGCGGCACGGCTGGCATCCCTCCTTCCCCGCCCCGACGCGGTGGCGCTGCTGGCGCGAGAGTATAACCGCCAGCTCGCGATCGAGCTTGCGGGAATGGAGGCGGCCTCCGCGATGCTCGAAAGGCTTTCCAGGCAGGAAGCGCGATCGGCCGCACTCGATCGCCACGAAGCGCGCTATCGCGTCGCCGGTCTCCTCCCCGCCGATCCGCAGCCGTGGACGCGGGACATGTGGCTCTCCGCCTTCGACGCGATGGGATGGCGCCCCGAACGCTACGATCCCAATCTCGATCGCTTCGACACAGACCGGTCGACGCGGCGTTTCGACGAATGGGCGGCCCTGATCGACCAGTATCTGCCCGGCCGCCCCTGACTACGAACGGCATCGACAAGCGTTACCAGAACCGTTACCGCTACCATCAAACAGGGAGAGGATGGGATGTCGTACAAGCGCTACGCACTGGCTCTTGGCGCCTCGCTGTTGGCGAGCCAAGCGGCGGACGCGGCGCAGCGCAGTATCTCGATCGATGTCGCCAAGGCGGAGAAGCCGGTCGATCGCTTCTTCGATCTCTCGATCGATCGGATATCCG
>BACX01000357.1 GCA_000333335.1 Sphingomonas-like bacterium B12
CGATGGCTTCAGGCCCCTTCTTCCTCGCCACGTGAAGCAGGTCGACGTACCGCGATGGCGCGCGCTCGCCGCCGAGGGGCATGAGCTCGGCAACCACACGATCTTCCACGCCTGCGCGGCGAAGACGGTGCCCAACGAGGCGCGCTACACGCTCGAGGATTACACGACTGCCGGCATCCTGCGCGAGATCGCGCAGCAGAACGTGTTGCTGACCGCTTTGGACGGGCGCGACCGGCACGGCTTCGCCACGCCCTGCGGCGACTCCCATGTGACGGACGGTGACTATCTGGAGGCGCTGCGTCGCTCCGGCCTCGTCGCCTATGTGCGCGGCGTGGTCACAACACAGGCGGATCTGTCCGGCGACGCTTCTCAGGTCGATCTCATGCACATCCCGTCACGCGGCTGGCCGGAGGGGACGACTGGCGACCAGTTGATCGATTTCGCGCAGCAGGCGGTCGCCGGCGGCGGATGGGCGGTGTTCCTGTTCCACGGCGTCGGCGGGGATTATCTACAGGTCAGCGACGCCGCGCATCGCCAACTGCTCGGCTGGCTGAAGGCGCATCGCCGCGAGGTGTGGGTGACGACCCTCCAGAACGCCATCGACTGGGCCAAGGCACACCCCCAACCCGCCGTCCGCTAGAGCGCCCGATAGGCGAGCGAGCGGAATGTCGCCTTGCCCTCCCCCGCCGCGTAGAAGCCGGGCCGGAGGCTCAGGAAGCCGTCGGCGACATTGTGGTTGTAGCCGGCGACCTCGAACGAGCGTTCCTTGGTCCAGCGCTGGCCGTCGGCGCTGTAGTAGAAGGTCACGACATTCTCGCGGTTGACGAGGCGCAGGTGGAGCCGCCTCGCTCGGTCGACGCGCCCGGCGGCCAGCGTTCCGCCTGCCCGATGCGATACGCATGCAGCCTGCCGCCGCCCAGCCCCAGCCCGCAGAACAGTTTGTCATTGTAGAAGAGCAACAGCCCGGCCTCCGCCGCGCCGTCGATCGATACCTCGATCGAGACCTCGTAGGAGCGATCGCCCGCCACGAAGAGCAGGGGCGAGGCATCGGCCGGCCCGCTCCCCTGCCCGGCAACGACCAGCGCATCGCCTTCCAGCCGCGCGCGATCGAGGTAGCGGCCTTGGGGCATGAAGAACTGGAGCTTCGTACCGAACATGATGGGCGAAAAGCCCGACAAGGCATGACCGGGACCGGCCCCCGCCGTCGCCCCACCCGGCTTGGGCAACGGGCGCGACAGGTCGCCGCCGAGCGCCTTCGGCCAGCCGTCGGGCGTCCACTCGATCGGATCGAGCAGCATCTGGCGGCCGAGCGTGCGGAAACCGTTTTCGTAGCCATGATAAGCGAGCCACCAGCGCCCGCCCGGCCCTTCGATCGCGGTGGCGTGCCCGCGCGACCACCACGGTTCGTCGACCGAGGCGGTGTGGACGATCGGATTGTGCGGGCAATTCTCCCACGGCCCGTTTATCGAGCGCGAGCGGGCGACCACCACCATGTGGCTCGTCGGCGGGCCGGCGGTGCCGCCCTGCCCGGAGAAATAATAGAACCAGCCGTCCTTGCGCAGGATCTTGGGGCCTTCGAGCGCGAAACCCTCGATGATCCAGTCCTCGGGGATCGGCCAGCCGTCATAGACATGCTCGACCGGGCCCGCCGCCGACAGCCCGTCGTCGCTGATCCGCACGCGGTGGCCGCCGTTGAGGAACAGGTAGCGCCGCCCGTCCTCGCCGATCGCGTGGCCGGGATCGATATAGGTGTCGATCTTCATGTCGACCGGCTCGCTCCACGGCCCGCTCATCCGGTCGGCGGTGATCACCCAGATCTTGAGCGGGCGCTCGGCGTCGGCGTGGTCGAGCGCCGGGATGTAGATGAAGTATTTGCCGTCCACCTTGGCGATGTCGAGCGCCCAGACCGCGCCGATATTCGTCTTCAGCGCGGCGGTCAGCGGCGTCCAGTTGACCAGATCGCGCGAATGCCAGATCGGCACCCCCGGATAATAATCGAAGGACGAGAAGGTGGCGTAATAATCCTCCCCGTCCTTGAACAGGTTCGGGTCGGGATGGTCGCCCGCGAGCACCGGGTTGAGGAAGCGGCCGTTGCCGAAATCGGCGATGCGCTGCCCCTCCGCCCCGCCTTTCCATTGCGGCACGGCGGGCGGACAGGCGGCGCCCGCCGGCAGCGCGAGGCCGGCGGCGGACGCGAGGCCGAGGCCCAGCGCGTCGCGACGGGTCGTGGTCATCGAAGGCCTCCGGTCAGACGAGCGCGTTGCGGCGGATCAGCTCGCGATACCATTCGGCGCTGAGCTTCGGCGTCCGCTTCTGGGTGGCGAAATCGACGTAATGGACACCGAAGCGCTTGGAATAGCCGTCCGCCCATTCGAAATTGTCCATCAGGCTCCAGAGGAAATAGCCCTTGAGCGGCAGGCCCTCGCGCGTGGCGCGCTGGAAGTGGCCGAGGCAGTTGCGCAGGTACATGATGCGGTCGCCATCGTCGACGCGGCCGTCGGTCATCACGTCATCGGCCGAGCAGCCATTCTCCGAGATGTAGAGCGCCTTGGGCTTCCACAAATCGTGAACGCAGCGCACACTCCAATAGGCTACCTCCGGCCCCACGTAGAGCCAGGGCGAGGCCATGTGCGGCGATTGCGGCAAATGCGGCAGGATCTTGTAGCCCGGCGCCGAGGCGTCGGCGCGGACGTAGGAGGGCGAGTAGACGTTGATCGCCACGAAATCGAGCGGACTGCCGATCGCCTTCATGTCGCCGGCCTGCACCTTCGGCGCGGCGGCGCCCTGCGCCTGCATGTAGCTGTCGAGATAGCGCCCCTCCATGATCGCGGTGAGGAACATGGCATTCTCCTCGCGCGTCGCCTTGCGGGCGGCCTCGATATGCTCCTCGGTCTCGATCACCGGCACGAAGAAGCTGGTATTGTCGGCGAGGCCCACCTGCGTCCCCGGCTTGGCATTCGCGCGGATCGCCTGCACGCCGAGGCCGTGCGCCAGCACACCGTGGTGGCGCACCTGGTTGCCCTGCGCCGGGGGCAGCTTGAGGCCGGGCGCGTGGCGGCCCTCCATATGACCGATATCGGTGAAGCAGCGCAGCTCGTTCACCGTCATGAAGTGGCTGACACGGTCCGAGAGTCGCTTCGCCACCACGCCGGCATAATCGGCGAAGGCGTAGGCGGTGTCGCGGTTCTGCCAGCCGCCGGGCAGCGCCTGCGGCAGATCCCAGTGGAACAGCGTGATGTAGGGGGTGATGCCGTTCGCCAGCAGATCGTCGACCACGCGGTCATAATGGTCGAGGCCCTTGGGGTTCAGCTTGCCCTTGCCCTCGGGGAAGATGCGCGACCAGGCGAGCGACATGCGGTAGGTCTTCACGCCCAGCGCCTTCAGCAGCTGAGTGTCTTCCTTGAAGCGGTGATAACTGTCGCAGGCGACGTCGCCGGTGTCGCCGTTGAAGACCTTGCCCGGCGTCTGGCAGAAAGTGTCCCAGATGGTCGGGCCGCGCCCGTCCTCCTTCACCGCACCCTCGATTTGATAGGAGGCGGTGGCGCAGCCCCACAGGAAATCGGGCGGGAAGGCCCCAGCATTGCCGATCGGCAGCGCGCCCGACGCGGCGGCGGGAGCGGCCGCGCGCGCGGGCATGCTTCCCATCGCCCCCAGCGCCGCGGCGCTCAACCCCATCAGCCCCAGTTCGCGGCGGTTCCATTCACCCATGTTCAGCTCCAGACCTTGAGAGAGTTCACGTATTTCACTTCGGTACGATCGTCAGCGGCGCGCCGGTATAGGTCGCCTCCGCATCGTAGCCGTTATCGTCGGTCACCGGCTTGCCCGGCCGCACCCACCTCACCCGCACCACGCGGCTGGTGGGCATCCCTGGCCAGCCCTTGCCCTCGTGCGCGCCGAGCGTGACGATGCCGGTGCGGTCGTCATAGGCGATGGGGATGCGACTGTAGGCGCCGACCTTGTACTGCTCGCTGGTGCCGTCGTCCTCGTAGAGCGAGAAGCGACCGTCTGCGCCAGTATAGACGGTGACGGTGAGCGGCGCGTCCTTCACCGCATCGACATGCTGCATCACCGGCCCCATCGGCACGATCGCACCGGCGCGGACGAAGAGCGGCATCCTTTCCAGCGGTGCATCGACGCGCACGGTCTGGCCGCCACGATAGGTCTTCCCGCTCGCGAAATCGTACCAGAGGCCGGTGCCGGGGAAATGGACCTGCCGCGACCGCGCCTTGAACTCCGTCACCGGCGCCACGAGGAAGGCGTCGCCGAACAGATATTCGTCGACCAGCGTCCGCGCCTTCCGGTCGTCCGGGTAATCGGCGACGAGGCCGCGCATGATGCTGCCGTCGTGCATGTAGGTATCGGCGGCGAGCGTGTAGATGTACGGCATCAGCCGGTAGCGCAGCTTGTCGTACCAGATCATCGAGGCGCGCATCGGCGAGCCTTCCGGACTGATCTCGTAAATCTCGCGATACGGATATTCGCCGTGGCTGCGGAACAGCGGGCTGAATGCGCCGAACTGGAACCAGCGCAGGTTGAGTTCGCGCCATTCGGCGAGATCCTCGGGCTTCACCGACTTCGCCGAATAGCGGTTCTCCAGCGCGAAGCCGCCGATGTCGTGAGTCCAGTTGGGCAGGCCCGACATCGAGACGTTCACGCCCGCCGAGATCTGCGCCTTCAGATCGTACCAGCGGCTTGCCACGTCGCCGGACCAGACCGCTGCACTGTAACGCTGGAGGCCCGCGAAGCCGGATCGCGTCAGCGTGAAGGGGCGGACATCCGGCTTGAACGCGGTCCAGCCGTCGTAGAAGGAGCGCGCGTGCATCAGCGGGTAGCTGTTGAAGAACTGCGCCGCCGGACCCATCGCGGTCGGCCCCATCGTATCGATGCGGTCGGCGATCGAGATGTTGGAGTGCATGTCCGGCTCGCTGGCGTCCGCCCACCAGGCATCGACGCCGAGCTTCGCCAGTCGGTCCTCGACCTGCCGCCAGAAGATCCGCCGCCCCTCAGGCGCATAAGGATCATAGTCCGTCGAGGGATAGCCGGGGCCGACCCAGTCGTGATTCCCCTGCCGAAGATTGCCCTGATAGACGAGGCCCTTGGCCGCCAGCTCCTTGTACGTATCGGTCGTCGGATAGAATTTCGGCCAGACCGAGATCATGAAATGCGCGCCGTCGGCATGCAGCGTGTCGATCATCCCCTTGGGATCGGGGAAACGCGCCGGATCGAAGCGGTGGCTACCCCAGCTGTCATCGCGCCAGTAGCGCCAGTCGAGCACGATATTGTCGAGCGGGATGCCGAGCTTGCGATAGGATCGACGNGCCGAGA
>BACX01000356.1 GCA_000333335.1 Sphingomonas-like bacterium B12
GCTCCCGCGAGACGCGAACGGTCATGAAACTTCTCCTGCTCGAAGACGACGAAGCCACGCGGGCACAGGCGGCGCGTCAACTGACCGCCGCAGGGCACGTCGTGGAAGGCTGCGCGACGGGCACCGATGCGCTCTACATGGCGAGCCAGGGCGACTATGGCGTGCTGATCCTCGATCGGATGGTGCCGGGTCTCGATGGGCTTTCGGTGCTCAAGGCGCTGCGGGCCGCCGGCATCCGGACGCCCGCCTTGCTGCTCACCGCGATGGACGGCATCGACGACCGGGTGGAAGGGCTGGAAGCCGGCGCCGACGATTATCTGGTAAAACCCTTCGCCGCGGCCGAGCTGATCGCACGCGTCAACGCCCTGTCCCGCCGGCCGCCGATGTCGGACACGGCGGTCACCGCCACGGTCGGCGATCTGACGATCGATCGCGTCAAGCGAACGGTCACGCGATCGGGCCAGCGCATCGAGCTGCAGGCGCAGGAGTTCAAGCTGCTCGATTATCTGATCCAACATTCGGGCGAGGTCGTGACCCGCACGATGCTGCTGGAGAATGTCTGGTCCTTCCATTTCGATCCGCAGACCAATGTCATCGAGAGCCATATGAGCCGCCTGCGCGCCAAGGTGGACCGTGGTTTCGGCAAGGAGCTGATCCAGACGGTGCGCGGCGCGGGCTACCGCATCGATGGCTGAGCCGGGGCGCCCCGGCCAGAGCCCGTTCCGCAGCGGCGCCTTCCGTTTCGCGCTCGCCTTTGCCGGCGTGTTCGCGGTGGCCGCCTTCCTGATCCTCGGCATGGTCCGCCACCAGGTCGGCCGCTACGCCCACGAGGCGATGCGCGGCACCCTGCAGACCGAGACGGCGACGTTGCAGGCGGAAGATCGTGGCACCCTCGTCGCGGAGATCGGCCGGCGCATGAAGGCGGCGCCCGACGGTACCTTCCTGTACCTGCTGCTCGATCCACAAAAGCACCGCCTGATCGGCACGATACCCACCGAAGCCGCCCGTACCGGCTGGGGACAGGTGACGATGCGCGAGCATCCGCCGACACCGACCGATCCGGAACGGCCCGAGCGCATGGTGACGCTGGGGACGCGGCTGGCCGACGGATCGCTGCTCGTCGTGGCGACCGACGGGTATGACGTCGACAAGCTCGGCGGCCACATGATCCGCTTCACGATCCTGTGGGCGATCGCGATCACGCTCATCGCCCTGATCGGCGGATGGATGGCGGGCCGCGTCTTCCTGACCCGGCTCGCGGCCGCCAATCTCGCGATCGAGCGGATCATGGCGGGGCGAACCGAGCAACGGCTGCCGATGATCGGCCTCGCGCCGGAATTCGACGATCTTTCCCGCAACCTGAACCGCATGCTGGACCGCATCGACGGGCTGATGGAAGGCTTGCGGCAGGTATCGACCGACGTCGCGCACGACCTCCGGACCCCGCTGACGCGCCTGCGCCAGATGCTGGAGGCCGCACGCGAGGCGGCGACGCGGGAGGATGCCGATGCCGGAATCGACGTCGCGCTGGCGCAGGCCGACCAGCTGCTCGGCACCTTCCGCGCCATCCTCCGCCTCGCCCAGATCGAGGGTGGCGGCAGGCGAGCGCCCTTCGAGCCGGTCGACCTCGGCGGACTTCTCGCGACGCTGATCGAAACCTACGAGCCGGTCGCCGCCGACGCAGGGCACGGCCTGACCGCCCATCTCGAAAGCGGCGCCATCGTGAACGGCGATGCGGAATTGCTGGCCCAGCTTTTCGCGAACCTGATCGAGAACGCCATCCTGCACACGCCCGCCGGAACCCGCGTCGCGATCGAGGTCGAGCGCTCGCCGGGGCACATCGCCGTGATCGTGACCGACAACGGCCCCGGCGTCCCGGCATCCGAGCGCGACCGGATCACGCGGCGCTTCTACCAGGTCGATCCGAGCCGCAGCCGGGGCAGTTCCGGCCTCGGCCTGTCGATCGCGAGCGCCATCGTGACGCTCCATGGCGCGAAGCTGACGATCGACGACGCGGCTCCGGGCTTGCAGATCAGGGTTTCGTTCAAGGAGCGCGAGAGCCACGCCTGACTTCACGGTCAGTCGGCGATCAGCATTTCGGCCGATGCCGAACTGGTCTGCCCTTCGCCGCTGCCCGGAACGGGAGACCAGGATCGCCCGGCCCCCGATTCCGCCGATGTCGGCAACCACTGGTCGGGCGCCTGCCGCCGGAACCACGGCTGCGCCAAGGGCCTCGCGTCCGGCCACAATTCGTCGAGCGTCCGGCCCGCATAAAGATAGCCGCCCCGCATCACCATATCGATCGCGGTGGTGTTGCGGATGTCGGCCAGCGGATCGCGATCGAGGATGACGAGATCGGCGAGCTTACCTGCCTCGATCGTGCCGAGATCGCCGAGGCGCCCGATCGTCTCCGCCGAACCGGCCGTCGCCGCATGAAGCACCGCCATCGGTGCCATCCCGCCCATGGCATGCGCCTCCATCTCCCAATGGAAGCCGATGCCGGGCACCTCGCCATGCGCGCCCATACCGACCAGGCCGCCCGCCTTGGCCACCCGCGCGGCATCCGCGGCGATCGGCTCGAAACGATAATCCTGCAGCGGCCTGCCGGGCCGGTCGATCAGCTTCTGCTCGATCGCGGCGGGCGTCCAGAAGTGTCGCATCTTGGGATCTTCGGACGGATCGCGATGGACGATGAACCAGTCTGAGGCTTCCGGCCCGCCGTTGGTTACCATCAGGGTCGTCGCATAGCTGGTATGCATCCGGGTCAGCAGGCCGATCACGTCGTCGCCCAGCGGCGGCGCGGCCAGCGCGTGCTCGTTGCCGGCGAAGCCGTCGATGATCTGCGAGAGATCGAGTTTCAGCGACAGGGCGCCCTCGGTGGTCGGCTGCAGCCCCTCTTCGCACGCGGCCATCGCCATCCATTCGCGCACCCGCCGATTGCCGGTGCGATATTCCTTGATGTTGCCGAGCGCGTAGTCGCGTTTGTAACGGCCCAGCACGGCGCGCACCTCGTCGAGCGAGGCGAAGCGGTTCATCGAGAAGATCGCCATGCCGGTGGAGCGCAGGCGTGGCCCCAGCATCAGCCCGGCATCCAGCATGTCCTGGTAGCTCAGCATGTCGATGCTGAGCGTCGAGGGATCGAAACTGGTGGTGACCCCGTAAGCCAGGCGTGCGCGCAGTCCCCAATCCTCGGTGCCGAGCACGTCGCGGCGGATCTCGGCGATATGATCATGCTCGTCGATGAAGCCCGGCACGATGATCTTGCCGGATACGTCGCGGATCACCGCGTCGGCCGGCACCGCGAACGAACCGCGCGGGCCGACGGCGGCGATGCGATCGTGATCGACGAGAATATCGGCATCGTCGATGATCCGGTCACCGCCGGCCATCGTTAGCACCCGCGCGCCGCGAAGGAGCAGCTTGCCCTGCGGCGTGGCACGGGGGACTTCCACTGGCATCGCGATGGCTGCGGGCTGTCTCACCGGAAGTATCGGCGTACCGGTCGTCAGGGGAAGCACCGCCGATAGCGGCTCATGCCGCCAGCTGCTGCCGACCGACCACTGGATCTCGCCGTTCGCGCCCCATTCGAAATAATCGACGCCGCCAGCCGTGATCCGGCGCTTGGCCAGCGCGGGATCGGTGAGATCGACGGTTTTCCCTTCCGCTGGCCTCGCGACAAGGAAGAGCTGCTGCGCGATTCCCGCCAGCAGCCACTTGCCGTCCGGGCTGATGCGCAGATCGTCGGCGGGCACCGGCCCCGGCATGAAATACCAGGCAGGACCGAGCACCTTGCCCGCCGGTCGCGTCGCTCCTCTCGCGAGATCGACCGCGATCAGCCCGCCCTCGTCCTTGACGAAGACGCTGCCCGGATCGCCCGCGACGAACTGCGGCTTGCCACCGATATCGCCTCGCATGACGATGCGCGCGTCCCCACCCGCGATCGGCAGCGAGACCAGCTCGGCATCGCGGACCCTCGGAAACTCGAAATTGGTCTGCTGGCGGGCGGTCTGTGCCGAACGGAAGGCCAGGATCGCGTCCCCGTCCGGCGTGAAGGCCGGCGCGGTGTAGAAGGCCGGCAGCCGGCTTACCTTCCGCGCGGCGCCCGATCCATCGGCAGCGATCGTCCAGACGGCGCCGCCCTGCGCCTCGCTCCAGCTGACATAGGCGATCGTCCGGCCGTCCGGGCTCCAGCTCGGTTGCGCGATCGGGTCCGGCCCGGTTTCCAGCTTGCGTGGTCTCGCCCCGTCGCCGATCGGCTGCACGTAGAGGCTACCGAGCGCCATGTAGGCGAGCGTTCGTCCGTCAGGCGATGCGACAGGTGCCTGGGCCAGGCGGGCCTTCACCGGCCCGGTCGTGTCGGCGATCTCCCGGCGGGTACTCGGACCGACATCGACGCGCATGTCGGCATCGACGGCGACCCGTGTGGCAGATCCACCATCCAGCGGAATGCGATCGAAGCCACCTGCGCGGCTGACGACCAGCGCCTTGCCATCCGGCGTGAAGGCGTAGCGCGGCATGATATCCTGCCAGAGCGACGCTTCGAGCTGATCCGGATCGAGCGGCGCCGCGATCAGCCGATCCTGCCCGGTGGCGAGATCGCGTAACCGGAGCTGCGTCCGCCCGGCGACCCGCGTTTCGTAGGCGAGCAATCGTCCGTCCGGCGAAATGGCGGGGCGGAAGGCGGTATCGCGATGGGCGCCCCGGCTCCCCGACCCGGAAATGACCGTCGTCTCTTCGCCCGTCTTCAGATCGCGCCGCACGATCGTCCAGCTGTCGAGTTCGTCGAAATCGAGACCACCGATACGTTTCGCGAAATACAGCCATCGGCCGTCGGCCGAAGGCGCCGCGCCAAGCGCGCTCTGCCACGCCGAACGGGGCGCATCGGCGGACGGCTTGATCGGCACCAGCTGCCGCGCGCTGCCGTCCAGCCCGTAACGCCATAGCTCGACATTGTTGAGATCGGCCCGATAGCGGCTGACGAAGACCGAACGCCCATCGGCCGCCCACGCTGGCGACACCAGCACCGTATCGTCATCGCCGAAGCTGATCTGGCGCGGGTGCCGGCCGTCCAGATCCGTCACCCAGAGATTGTCGGCCCCGGAGCGATCGCTAACGAACAGGAGCGATCGACCGTCCGGCGAGACGGTCGGCTGGGTGTCGAAACCCAGCCCCCGCGTCAGCTGGCGCGCCGGACCGCCTCTTACGGGCATCGCGTAGAGGTCGCCGAGCATGTCGAACAGGATGGTCCGGCCATCGCGCGTGAGATCGAGCGACATCCATGTTCCGCTATGCGCGTGGATATGGAGCGTCCGCGCTGGCTTCATCGGCAACGTCTGCCCGGCCCGCTGCTGCGGCCGTCCATCGGCGCCGATCGCATTGCCGGGCTCAGCCATCGCGCCGCCGGCGAGAAGCAGGGCCACGATCCCCGCGACACTCCCGCCAAGCAGCCTCATCGTGGCGTCGCCAGAGGCAGGTATCGCTCTTCCAGCGCGCGCTGCCGGTTGTCGGTGGAGACCTGCCGGCCATCGATCATTACGGCCAGCGCGTTGGTCGATGGTTCCAGCGGATCGCCGTCCCACAGCACGAGGTCGGCGGCCTCGCCGGGCTCGATCGTGCCCGCGCCACCACCCCACAGGCGGTGGCCGTTGGTCGAGATCGCCTTCAGCGCCTCGACGTACGGCAAGCCGTTGGCGACCACGATCCCCGCCCCCTCACGCAGATCGAGACCGGAATTATAGCTCTCTTCGATGGCTCCTCCAGCCATGCCGAACGCGATCACCACGCCGGCCCGCTGCAGGATCGCCGCCGCATCGAGACGGTTGCCGAGCGCGTCGAACGACGTCGGCATATTGGCCTGCGGATCGAGCACGACGGGAATCTGCGCCGCCGCCAGCGCGTCCGCCGCACGCCACGCCTCGGCACCGCCCATGATCACGACGTGCACGGAGAAATCATGGGCGAAGCGGATCGCCTCGCGAACATCGGATTCCCGATCGACGAAAAGCGCGAGCGGGGCATGACCTTCGAGGACAGCGTCCAGCGCGGCATCGTCGCTACCGGGCGGGGGGCCTGCGGAATCTTCACCATGGTCGTGTTCGCCGCCTTTACCCCGATCTCCGCCATGGTGCCCGTCGCGCGCCTTGCCGAAGGCGCGGCGCAGCATCTGCCATTGCGCGGCGCGCGATCCGGCCTCCTTCGGCCATTTGTTGCCGCCGACGATGGCGACGACCGCCGCGCCGGCATGATCGACGATCCCCCCCTCGGGCCGCAGCTTGAGGAACGCGGCCTGCCCGGCGAACGGCGCCTCGTCCGATTTCGAGGGATAGCTGAGCGCACCGGTCACGCCGTCGGCCCGCGCGAGCGCGACCAGCACGGAATTGGGATTGAGCCCCGTGCTGACGTCGAAACCCGGCCCGATGCCATGCGCTTCGGACGTTTCATCCCGCGTGCCGGCCGCCGAGCTGACCTCGATCAGACCGAGCTGGGTGGCGGAATCGATGATCCCCGGCGTGACCGGTTGCCCCCCGGCGTCGATCACCTGTGCGCCCGCAGGCACCGCGCCGGCTGCCGAGACCGAGACGATCCGCCCGCCATCTATCAAGATCGTCGCGTCGGCCACCGGATCGGATGCCGTCATCGTCCACGCTTTGGCATGCGTGATCGCGATCGGTGCAGCCGAAAGGTGTCCGGCAGAGAGTACGGAGACGGCCGCGACGCCCAGCGTGAGGCTCTTCATGGGCGAGGTGCTCCGGTACGACCGAGTTCGAAGTCGGACGACGAATGGACCGGCGGCGAGGCGCGATCATAGGCGACCGCGCCGTCGATCACGACGAGATCGGCCCGCGCATAGACGCTGAACGGATTGGCCGACCAGATGACGAGATCGGCATCGTAACCGGGCGCGAGCGTTCCGATCCGGTTCTGCAGTCCCAGGATGCGCGCCGAATTGCTGGTGACCCAGCGGATCATGCGCTCGGGCGGCACATCGATGCCGATCGCCCGCGCCGCCCCGCCGACCTTGGCCGCCTCGATGTTCAGGCGCTGGCCGGTGATCGCCGAATCCGAATGCATGCTGACGCAGACGCCCGCGCGATCGAGCAGGGCGGCGTTGGCACGAACGCCGTCGAGCGCCTCCATCTTGAAGCCCCACCAGTCTCCCCAGACGGCGGCGCACGTGCCCGCGCCGCGCAGCATGGCGGGGATCTTGTACGCCTCCGCAGCATGGTGGAACGAGCCGATCGTGAAACCGAATTCGTGTGCGACCTCCAGCATGGTCGCCATGTCGTCCGACCGGTAGCAGTGCATGTTCACATGGATGTCACCGGCGAGGATGCCGGCGAGCGCCTCGGTCTTCAGATCGCGCCTGGGCGGTGTCGCGACCTTGCCCTGCGCGTAGCGATTCCAGGCATCGCGATAATCCTGCGCGGCCATGAATGCCTCGCGGATGTAGGTGACCTCGCCCTGCCGGCTTGTCGGCCCATGGATGTCGTGCGCATCCGCATCCTGGCTCTTCGGGTTCTCGCCGCACGCCATCTTGAAGCCCTGCGGCGCATCCGGCACCTTCATGGCGGCGATGTTGGTGGCGGGGATCGGGTGGACGACGACCGATCGGCCGCCGAAGATCGGGCTGGACCCCGGCAGGATCTGCATGGTCGTCACCCCACCCTCCAGCCCGCGCGAAAAGCCCGTGTCCTGCACGTTGACCGCGGTCTCGATCCAGGTGTCGGCGACGTTCGGGCTGTTGAGCTCGGAAACGTCGGAGGACTCCGTGTCGATATCGGTCAGCGGCACGACATAGGTGCCATTGTGCGTGTGCACGTCTATGATGCCCGGCGTCACCCACCGCCCCCGCGCATCGATCACCCGGACGCTGGCGGGATGGGCGAGCACCGTCCCTATCTGCACGACCTTGCCGTCGCGCACGAGCAGTTCGCCATGATCGATGCGACGCCCCGCGCCATCGAGGATCGCCGCGTTGACGAGAAGGAAATCGGTCCGGGGCAACGGCCGGTAGGTGCTCGGGAAGGGATCGATCCGCCACGGTGGCACCGCCCTTGCGGGCATCGATTGCGCGTTCGCGCTCAGCGACAATGCGGCCAGGATCGTGAGGCAAGCTCGGACGAGGTCTCGGGTCACGATGCATCCCCTTCCCGCGCGAACCGCCGCATCCACGATGCGAGGGGTGCGGCCCCCAGCGATCGGATGATCGATTCCCGTACGTACGCCTGCTCGTCCTGACCGAGCTTGAAGCGACCGACCACCCGCTTCACATGCGCCCTGAACGCCACGACATGCCGCGCCAGCCCGGCATAGCGTTCGCCCAATTCATCCGCGCTCCACGGATCGGGACGCGCCGCCTCCATCGCATCCACCAGCGAGGCGAGCGCCGCCCCGGTTTCGTCCGGCAGGATTTCGACTTCCACCTCGATGCTGAGCTGGGCGAAATTCCAGGTCGGCGCCCAGCCGCGTATCCCGGCCTGGTCCGGCGAGATATAAGCCTGAGGCCCCTGGAAGAGGACCAGGGCGGACGGGTTGGCCTCCCATGCGGGCACCAGCGCATGTCGGCGCGGAATATGGCCGAGCAGGCTTCTGAGATCGCCCGCCTCCCCATATTCGCCCAACAAGGGAAGCTGCGCCGCCTGCGCCGCCACACCCTGTGCGCCCAGCAACCAGGCGAGCGGATATTCCGTTATCAGGTCGCGGACATCCGCAGCCGCGTAGCGTTCGAAAAGATCCGCCATGCCGCTCGCTCCCTCGTCGCCGGCCGATGCAACATGACTGCGTCCCTATGCCCCGTCACGTCCCCTTGAGCGAGGTCATCCCCGGTCGGACGAAACGGCACAAGCACCAATTCCCAAAAAGCGAATGGACCAATCCCGTGCTTGCGAGCGAGGTTGGACCCGTCTTAGGCTGGCCCCACGAATCGCCGGTATCGGACACGGAGGTGAACCAATGCTGCGGCCATGGAAGGTCAGTCTCGGCGAGCGCATCGACGCCTCCCGCGACACGCCCATCTATCTCCAGATCACCCAGGCGCTGATCCGCGACATCGAAAGCGGCCGCCTGCCGCCGGGCAGCTTCCTGCCCAGCAGTCGCGAGCTGGCGACCGCCCTTTCGGTCAACCGCAAGACCGTGGTGCTGGCGTATGAGGATCTGATCTCGCAGGGCTGGCTGTCGTCGGAAAGCACGCGGGGAACGATGGTCTCCTCGCTTCTTCCCGGCTCGCAAAGGCGCGACAATCCGGTCGCGGAGGCCGAAGCCTCGCCCTGCGCGGATTACCGGTTCGAGGCCGGGCCGACACGCCCCCTCGCCATTCCCGACGGGAAGGGCCTCAAGATCGACGAAGGCACGCCGGACGGGCGCCTGCTTCCCCCGGACCTGCTCAACCGGGCGTATCGCGCGGCTATCCTGCTCACATCGCGAGAGAACCGGCTACAATATCGCGATCCGCGCGGATCCGAGCGTCTTCGCGAAGCCGTCGCCGCCATGCTGCGCAGCGAGCGCGGCCTGCGCGTCACGGCCCGCAACATCTGCATCACGCGCGGCAGCCAGAACGGCATCTTCCTCGCGAGCCAGATCCTGCTGCGTCCGGGCAATGCCGTCGCGGTCGAGGAATTGACCTACGAACCCGCGGTCGCGGCGTTCAGGGCCTGTGCGGCCGAAGTGGTGAGCGTCCGCCTCGACCGGGAGGGCATCGACGTCGAGCATCTGGAGCGCGCTTGCCGCCGCCATCCCGTTCGCGCCGTATTTCTGACGCCGCACCACCAGTTTCCCACCACCGTGTCGCTGCGGCCGGAACGCCGGTTGCGGGTGCTGGATCTCGCCCGGCAGTTCGGCTTCGCGGTGATCGAGGACGATTACGACCACGAATTCCATTTCGATTCTCAGCCATTGCTGCCGATGGCGGCCTATGCGCCGGCGCAGGTGATCTACGTCGGCTCGCTCTCGAAGCTGCTGCTGCCGGCACTCCGGATCGGGTATCTCGCCGCCCCCGAGGAGGTGATCGACGCCATCGCCCACCGCGTGTCGCTGACCGACGGCATGGGCAACGGATTGACCGAGGAGGCCGCCGCCGAGCTGATCGAGAATGGCGAGTTGCGCCGTCATGCGCGCAAGGTGCGGCAGATCTACGCCAGCCGGCGCGAAACCTTCGCCGATGCGCTGGCATCGGAGCTGGGGCCGATCGTCGATTACGCGATCCCCGACGGCGGCCTCGCTTTCTGGCTGCGTTTCCATCGCCCGGCCGATCTTGCGCGCATCGAGGCGACAGCGCCCGCCATGGGGCTTCGTTTCGCATCGTCGCGGTCGTTCGCCACCCATGACAAGGCCGCCAGCGGGCTGCGCTTCGGCTTCGCGAGCCTGACACCCCACGAGGCGCGCGCAGCATTGCGCTGCATCCGCCAGGCGGCCGGCTGACCGTCTGGTCCCATAGGATCGGCAAAACTGGCGGTGGGCGATCCGCCAAAATTGAAGATGCTCTTCCGGTATCAAACAGGGAGGCATAGAAACTCATGAAAACGATGATCACGCTTGGCGCTGCCGCGCTGCTCGCCACGCCGGGCGCGGCGACGAAACCGGCCACGCCGGCCAAAGCCGCTGCGCCGACCGCCATTGCCGACGCCCCCTGGCCCGAAGCCTATCTCGAAATCTTCAAGCTCGCGCCGGGCAAGCAGGAGGCGTTCCTGCGCGATATCGCGCGTGCCGACGAAGTTTCCGCCGCCGGCGGCCAACCCCCGATCAAGATATTCATCCACGAGGACGGCGCCGACTGGGACGTCATGCTCTACAAGCCGGAGACCGAAGAGCAGCCCACGGCTGCGCAGCAGGCCGCGATGGACGCCAAGAGCAAGGCGCTCAACATGCCGAGCGGCCCGGCCTATTTCGTGCGCATCCGCGAAATGATCGCATCGCACACGGATACCAAGGCCTATGGGCCGATCTCCGCCGGGCAGTGGATCGCCAGGCTGGATGCCTGGCGCGCGGCGCATCCCGGCGCCGACGACGCGAAGGTGCCTTGAGCCGCCTGGCCCCCTTATGCAAACAAGAAGGGGCCGCGAGCGAAGACGCGCTCCCGGCCCCTTCTGGCAGCGATGCGATACCCGCTGCCCGCTGGATCAGAACTTGTACGTCACCGTGCCGATGACCTGCCGGCCCGCGCCATAGACGCAGCCGTAGGTGCCCGAACAACGCGCGACATATTTCTTGTCGAGGATGTTCGATCCGTTCACCGCGATCCGCCAATGCGGCAGGTCATAGTGCAGGATCGCATCGAACAGCGTCGCCTGGCCGGTGAAGATCGGCTGGCCCGCCGCAAGCTGCGGATAGGTCGTGGACGGCAGGCCACCCGCGCTCTTGCTGTTGTAGCGCACGCCGCCGCCCAGGCCGAACCCGGCCAGCATGCCCTGCTGGAAGGTGTAGTCGGTGAACAGCGAGAGCTTGTGCTTGGGCGTCGTCGGCAGCGGGAAACCGATGTCCCCCGCCGCGTTCGGGCTGCTCTTCACCTCGCTGTGATTGTAGCTGTACGACGCGTTGATCGACAGCTGCTCGTGGATGCGCGCGACGAGTTCGACCTCCCCGCCCCATACCTCGACCAGGCCGCCCTGGGTCGAGCCGACGACATTGGTCTGGCCGTTCTGCGCGGTGACGAAGTTCTTCTGCTTGATGTCGAACAGGGCTGCCGTGGCGAACAGCTTCACGTCCTTGGGCAAGCCACGCGCGTCCATCTTGACGCCGCCTTCCCACTGCTTGGTGGAGGTCGGCTTGAACGCCCGGTCGGTCACGATGTCGGTGCCCAGCACCGGCTCGAACGAGGTCGAGTAGCTGATGTAGGGCGCGATGCCCGCATCGGTCACATAGTTCGCGCCCAGGTGATAGGTGAACTTGTGCTGCTTCTGATCGCCGAAATCCGGATCGCTGGTGACCGGCGCGAACACGTTCATCGCCGAGCGCGCGTTGATCCAGTCGTACCGCCCGCTGGCGAGCAGGTAGAGATGGCCGATGGCGATCTGATCCTGCCCGTAGACGCCGGTCTGCTTCAGCCGCTGCTGGTTGTAGCGGGTGCCGAAGTCCAGATATTGCGCCGCCGCGCGGCTGTAGACGGGATCGAAAGGCATCGAGCGTGCCGCCGAACCCGAACGTGTAGTTCGCGACATTGCGGGCCGTGCGATAATCGACGCCGAGCAGCAGCTTGTGCTGGATCGATCCGGTCATCAGCGTCGCGTCGATCCGGTTGTCGGTCGCGAAGCTCTTCACCCGCTCGTCATAGGCATAATTATATTGCTGGAGCGTCCGGAAATTCGCCGGATCGGCAGGATCCTCGGCATCCACCGTCACGTAACCGCCACCGCTGTAGAGGCCGACCGGCGTGGATTCGTGGTAATTGCTCCACTTGGTGTTCGAGTGGAACACGATGTCGCTGGAGAAGCGATGCTCCGCGTCGAAGCCGCCGGCATATTGGTGGCGCTCGAACAGGTCATAGGGCGAATCGAGATTGGTCGAGCGCTTGATCTCGCCATTCGGGTTGGGCAGCAACGTGCCGATCGCCGGCAGGAAGCCGCCCGCGCCGCCGCGCACCTTGTCGTATTGATAATAACCGAGCGCGGTGATCTTCGTGTTGTCGCCGAGCTTCAAAGTCGCGGACGGCGAGGCCAGCAGGCGCTGCGTGTGCTGCCCCTCGATCTCGCCCTGGGCATCGCGGAACAGACCGGTCATGCGCAGCGATAGATAGGGCGTGGCGGCGCCGGTGACGGTGCCCGCCAGCTGGGCGTAATCATGGGTACCGTATTTGGCGAGCAGTTCGCCGCTGGAGACGTCCGACGGGCGACGAAGCGCCTCGTTCAGGATGCCGCCGGGGGGCGCCGAACCGTAAAGCGTGGAGGACGGGCCCTTCAGGATATCGAGCGACTGGAATGCGTAGAGATCGACGCCCGTCGCCGAAATCGTGGTGGTCGCCGGAACGGCAAGGCCATCGATATACTGCTTCGGCGTGAAGCCGCGTACGGTGACGAAATCGTAGCGCGGGTCCGGCCCGTAATTCTCGCCGAACACGCCGGCGGTGTAGCGCACGGCCTGCTGGGCATCGATGAAGTTCAACAGATCGATCTGATCACGCGTGATGACGGAGATCGACTGCGGAGTCTCGATCAGCGGAATATTGGTCTTGTTCGCGGTGATCGCGCCTTCCGGAACGAAACGCCGGGCGGTAACGATGATCGAGCCATCCTCGGTGCGTCTGGTCTGCAGGGAGGCGCCCTGCGCGGCGTCCCCCGGCTGCGCGGTCTCCCGATCCTGGGCATGCACCGGCACGATCGCCATGGCCGTCGCCAGCGCCGTCAGGGCAATCCCCGCCCCCAAGCTGATACAGTTCTTCATCGTCAGTCCCCCTTTTGCGATTGCATCGCACCTGCAATGTTACCCGATCTCGATCGACCACCTGCAATATTTTTGTTTATGGTGCCTGCATCCACCCGCGGGCCGGTACCCGCAAACATCCAATTCCTATGATTCTCTTGGGTCCAAGAAAGCGACGTCGTTTTCCCGCCACTGGCCCCGTCACTTCTTAGAAAGTGGAACTGTTCGGATGCCAGCTTTCAAGGCATCGTTTCTCCATGGCCGTCGCTGCATCGTTCCGCATCAGGAAAACACTGATCTCGGCACACCGATGGCTGAGCCTCGCGGCCGCCGCATTATGGCTCCTCCAGGCGGCCACCGGCATGATCATCATGTTCCATTGGGAGATGGACGACGCGACGATCCCGGCTCCGCACGTCGCGACCGACCCGGACAAGCTGGCGCATCGCATCGACCTGCTCGCGCCGGCCGGATCCGGGCGGCATGTCGTATCGGTTTGGACGTCGGCGGGCTTCGCGGATCGCTACGACGTCACCGTCGAGGATGCGGCGGGTCGGGACAGCGCTGTGCGTGTCGCGGGTGACGGTACACCCATCCGCATCGACGGGCCGGACTCACCACGTCGATTGATCGACACGATCGTCCTTCTCCACCAATCCCTGATCTCCGGTCAGACCGGGCGGTGGATCATCGGCGCGAGTGGACTGCTGCTCTTCACCAACGTGATCGCGGGCACCGTCATCGCATGGCCGCGGCGCGGGACATGGGCCAAGGTGCTCCGCCCGAGCCGGCGCGGCCTCGCGGTCACCCGACATTATGGCTGGCACCGCGCGATCGGGCTGGTCGGCGCCGTCCCCGCTCTGTTGCTGGTCGGCGCGGGCGTTCTTCTCGCCTTCGACGATGGCGTCGCCGTGCTGATTGGCGGCACGCCCATCGAGATGCCGGCCATCCGGGGGGCGGATCGCATCGGCTTCGCCCGCGCCGTGGAGGCAGCCGAGCGCGCCTTGCCCGGAAGCCGGCTCACTGCCGTCACACCGCCCACCGTTGGCGACGCGACCTATCAAGTTCGCCTGCGCGCGCCCGGCGAGTGGCGGCGCGCTTATGGTGCGAGCTTCGTCTTCGTCGATGCCACCGATGGACGAATTCGCGGCGTGTTCCCGGCTCGCGACGCCCCGCTCGGCCGCAAGTCGTTCGATGCGCTGTTTCCCGTGCATACCGGAGAGGCCGGTGGCCTGATCGGGCGGATCCTGGTGCTGTGCACCGGCGCCTGGCTTGCCAGCATGATCGTCATCGGGGTGCGCCTGTGGTGGCTGCGCAGAAGGACGAAACGCAAGGGCTGAGTGGCTCGAGCGCGAAGGATGGTTGCTCATCTCCCAACCGCCATCGTACGGCAGTGGACGTCCGCAATACGCAATGATATCGCTACCAAAACTTAGGCATCCGTTCGTGATGCTCGATGGGATGGGCGAGGGGCATATATGCGGTACGGCGAGGCCCAATTCGTGCGCGCTGCGATCCACTCCGGCCGCAAGATCGATCGAAGCGACCGAATTGATGGCGGAACACCATCGTCTCAGATGATCATCCGCGACAAAATCAGGATTATATTCACGCTTCTGAGTGCATTCTTCGCGTTTCTCTGTTCATATCCTGCGAAAGCCGATGATCAGTTCAAGGTGCTGGTGGTCGCGATTTCCAGCAAATACCATTACGAATTCATCCCGATCGCACGCGACAGCCTGACGCATATGGCCCGGCAGCACAGCTTCGGACTAGTCTGGGCGGACAAGCCCGACGTGTTCGACGGAGATCTGCGCCAATATGCGGCGGTGATGTTCCTGAACACGCCGGCGGAACAGCTCAGCCCGGCCGAGCGCGGCAATTTCGAGGCCTATATGCGCGCCGGCGGCAACGCGATCGTCGTCCACCGCGCCGCGATCATCCCGGCCGACGCATGGCCCTGGTACGAAAAGCTGGTCGGCCGTCGCGTCGGCACGCACCCCATGCTGCAGACCGGCGTGGTCACGGTCGCCGACCGCAACTTCCCCGCGACCTACGGCATCGCCGATCGCTGGGTATGGAGCGACGAATTCTATCCGACCACCAATCCCTACAACATCGCCGTCAAACCCGTCCTGAACGTGGACGAGACCAGCTACGATCCGACGAAGATCTGGCCCGGCCAGACGGCCAGGGGAATGGGCAAGGATCATCCCGTCGCCTGGTACCACCCCTATGAAAAAGGCCGCGTATTCGTCACCACGCTCGGCCACAATGGCGACGATTACAGCGATCCCCAGTATCTGGCGCACCTGCTGGGCGGCATCTACTGGGCCGCGACCGGCCGCGGACAACTGCGGTGAGCAGGCCGGGCATCGTCAAGTTCGCCTTCTGCGGTGCGCTTGCTTCGCCGCCGCCTGACGGAT
>BACX01000355.1 GCA_000333335.1 Sphingomonas-like bacterium B12
GCTGGAGCCGCGATGCGCGAGCGGGCGAAGACGTGGAGTTCGGAAGCCTATCCGTTCGGCAGCGAGATGCCGTGGGATTCGACGGGGCAGGAGGAAGTCTACGCCTGGATGCGCCACTTCGGCGACGAGGCCAAGGCGGCGCTGACCCGCGAGGTGATCCTCGGTTACGATCCGCTGATCCCGCACTGGGGCTATAATGGCAGCGCGCGCCGCTACTGAGATTTCCTGTTCGCCGGCAAGACCGCGCGGATCGAGCGGCAGCTCCACCATTATGGCTCGTCGCTCAACGCGATTCCGCTGTTCGACAGCTTCCGGCGCGATCCCGCCGACATCCACCTGCTGCGCGTCGCCTATGGTGGGCTGATGGGATCGCTCACCAATATCGACCGCGACGGCTTCGGCGCCTGCGCCTTCCACAGCTATCCCGACATGATGCGGTTCGACGCCTATTCGGGCGATTACGGCATGAGCTATTTCGGCCATGCCTTCGCCACCGCATCCTATCTGGTGCGGCACCCCGATTTCGGTTGGGTCGGCTTCGGGGGCGCGGTTAGCGAGCACGGCGGCCGCGTCTCGATCGGGCCGAAGGACAGCGCCCGCTCCCGCCTGTTCCTTGCGTCCGAAAAGCTCTGGCTGGTGCTGGAGGCGGGGCGCATCGCCGAGGCGCATCTCGATCCGCGCACCAGCGAGGTCGAGCTGGTGCTGGACGCCGCCGATGCCCATACGCCAGCGGCGCGGCTGGTGATCGAGGGCGGGCATTGTCCGACAGATGAATATGCGGTCGAGCGCGGCGCGCATGTCGTGCCGCTGGGCACCGGCCAGACCCGCATCCGGCTGGTCCGCGCGTGACGGCCCGGCGCCACCCGCGCGGTCTCGCCTTCCTTGCGCTCACCGAGGCGTGGGAGCGCTTCTCCTTCTACGGTATGCAGGCGCTGCTCGTCCTCTACATGGTGACGACGTTGCTGCCCGCACATCCGGAGCAGAAGGTGCTCGGCTTCGCGGGCTTCCGCGCTGCCGTGGAAGGGGTCACCGGGCCGCTCTCCACGCAGGCGCTCGCCTCGCAGATCTTCGGTCTCTACGCGGGCCTCGTCTACCTGACGCCGCTGCTCGGCGGCCTCGTCGGCGACCGGCTGCTCGGCGGGCGCAGGACGGTGCTGCTCGGCGCCGGGCTGATGGCGGCGGGGCATTTCCTGCTCGCCTTCGACGCCAGCTTCCTGATCGCGCTGGCGCTGCTGATCCTGGGTTCCGGCTGCCTCAAG
>BACX01000354.1 GCA_000333335.1 Sphingomonas-like bacterium B12
CCGGATTGCGGTGATCGGCCGGCGGGAGAACCGGGTCCGTGCTGATGGTGCGCGTCGCCTCGACCCGGCTGCGGCCGATCGCCGACGTCTCCGCCCAGATGTCTTGGCTGGAGAAGGTGACGCTGACGGACGGTCGCTCCTTCCGACAACTGGTCGAGCTGCCGCTGGTCCGCTCGCACAATCCGTCGATGGCCTTCGCCTGGACCCTGGTGCACGAGATCGAGGACGGCTCCCCGATGCTGGAACGCCTGCGCGGCGACGGCGAGTTCCGCCTGACCGTGACTGTCAGCGGCACGGACACGCTGCTGGCGAGCCAAGCGCTCGGCGGCGAGACCTACGCCCGCGAAGCCGTGCTGATCGACCACGAGTTCGCCGACATGATGGACGACAGCAAGGACACGCTGGAGTTCGACCTGACGAAGCTGCACGACGCGCATCCGAGGGTGGGGTAGAAGGAGCGGCGGCTCCCGCCCCACTTGCGGTCATCATACTCCCCTCCCTGAAAGGGAGGGGTTGGGGGTGGGTGAACGCTCGAGAAACGCCTGCTAGCGTGAGGCGATGGAGCGCATCCCGTCCGACTTTACGGGTAACGCGCGGACTCTGCGTCGCGACGCGCCCCATGAGGAACACTTGCTCTGGGCGGCGCTGAGAAACCATCGACCGCGCTTCACCAGACAACTCGTCATCGACCGTTAAATCGTCGATTTCGCCTGCCGGTCCGCGCGGATCGCGATCGAACTGGATGGTGGTCAGCATGCGGTCCGACCGAACCAGGATGCGGCTCGGACCGCCCATCTGGCTCTTCACGGCTGGCAGGTTCTGCGCTTCTGGAACAACGACGTGCGCGATAACCTGACGGCCGTCGTCGAAGCCATCCTCGCTGCCGTCGCGCGAGGTTCGCCCCACCCCCAACCCCTCCCTTTCAGGGAGGGGAGTTGAACGGCCGCTTCCCACCAATGACGGACAAAGAAAAGGGCCGGAGCATCGCTGCCCCGGCCCTTCCCTTTGCCTTGGTGCGTGAGCGTCGGACTTAGAAGTCCATGCCGCCCATGCCGCCCATGCCGCCCGGCATCGCCGGCATCGCGGGCTTGTCCTCGGGCAGCTCGGCCACCGAAGCCTCGGTGGTGATCAGCAGGCCGGAGACCGAGGCGGCGTCCTGCAGCGCGGTGCGGACGACCTTGGTCGGGTCGATCACGCCGGCGGCGACGAGGTTCTCGTAGGTCTCGGTCTGGGCGTGAAGCCCAGCGTCTCGTCATGCCCTCGTCAGCTG
>BACX01000353.1 GCA_000333335.1 Sphingomonas-like bacterium B12
TATGAGGCTTCACCGCAAGATGTGGAAGCTCGACGAGGGGCTGGACAAGGCGGTGATGAAGCCGGTCGCCAAGGGCTATATCGCGGTGATGCCGCATCCGGTGCGCCACGGCCTGTCGAACATGCTCGACAACGTGACCGAGCCGTTCTCGTTCATCAACGGCCTGCTGCAGGGCAAGCCCAAGCGCGCGCTGAACTCGCTCGGCCGCTTCGTGATCAACTCGACCGTCGGCATCGGCGGCTTCATGGATGTCGCGGGGCGCAACGGCTATCCCAAGACACCCGAGGATCTGGGCCAGACCTTCGCGGTATGGGGCGCCAAGAAATCGACCTATCTCGTCCTGCCTTTCTACGGGCCGACGACGATCCGCGACGGCATCGGCACGGTCGCCTCGCAGTGGGTGGACCCGTACCGCATCGTGATCCGCAAGGAGCTGAGCTTCTGGCCGGCCGCCGGGCTGACCGCGTTCGAGTTCGTCGATGCGCGGGCGAACCTGATCGATTCCGGCGCGGACTCGCTGCTCGACAGCAGCGCGGACAGCTATGCGGTGGCGCGCTCGGCCTATCTCCAGCATCGGCAGGCGCAGATCGAGGATCGCGATGATGCGAGCGGCGCCACCGGCGACGATGCCGCGCTCAACGCCGCACTGGACGATCTCGGGCCGGACGGTGGCACGGCCCCCGCCGCCGGCACGACCGCGCCGGCCGCCACCGTGCCCTCGCCCGATCAGCCGCAGCCGGCCCCCGCCCCTGCGCCTCAGGATGGCACGTCGCCGAAATAATCCCGCTGCACACTCGGCATTGCAAGCGCACGCGCAAGGCGCTAGGCGTGCGGACGGCTTGGGGGGGCTTGCTGAGATATGCACCCGGTAAGCCGAACCAGTGCTCCGTCATCAGGGAAGAGATGCACATGAAGAAGATTGTCGCGCTGCCGCTCATCGTCGCGGTTGCCATGGGCGCTGCCGCCTGCAAGAAGACCGAGGCGACCAACAACGCCGACGTTTCTGCGGACCTGAACGCCGCTGCCAACGACGCGATCGCCGACGTCAACGCTGCCACCGCCGACGCGACCGACAACTCGGCCGCCGCGCTGGACAACGCTGCCGACACGAACGCCGCGCAGTAATCACGCCGATCCGGGCTTCGGCCCGGTCGAGTGAACGAAAGGCCGCGTGCGCCCCCATCCGGGCGCCGCGGCCTTTTTGTTTGGTCGTGATTGATCCGGCGAAGTGTTGACCGGGCAGGCTTCGCAATCCGCCCCGCCGCCAGTCTGGCGATCCCCGCGCCGCTCGATTAGTGTCGGGCCATGCCGCACCGCCGTCCCAGCCGCCACATGCTCGATCTCGGCGGGTTCCGCGCGGTCAAGATCGGGCGTCCCTCCGCCGCGAGCGACCTCTATTACGCGACGATGGAGATGAGCTGGCCGGCCTTCATCGGCCTGGTCGCCGTCTTCTTCGTGCTGATCAACCTTGCCTTCGGCCTCCTCTACGCGGCGCTGCCCGGTGCGCTGATCAACGCCGCGCCGGGATCGATCGCCGATGGCTTCTCTTCTCGGTCGAGACGCGGGCACGGTGG
>BACX01000352.1 GCA_000333335.1 Sphingomonas-like bacterium B12
CGCCAGCCGGACAGCCAGTTCAACGGCACCTTCCTCGCCACCACCATCCACATGGGCCAGTTGCTCGATCTGCCGATGCTGATCGGCGGCCTCTACCTGATCGCGACGGCAAAGGGTCGCCGCCAGCGAGTCGAGCCGATCACCGGGAGCGAGAGCGTCGCCTGAGCTCGAACAGCGCCTCAAACGCCTGATCGCGGGCGGCGGGCCGATCCCGCTGGCCGATTACATGGCGCTCGCCAACGCGCATTATTACGCGACGCGTGATCCGCTGGGCGCGGCCGGGGACTTCACCACCGCGCCCGAGATCAGCCAGATGTTCGGCGAGCTGATCGGCCTATGGGCAGCCGACCTGTGGCTCCGCGCCGGTCGCCCGGATGTGGCGTGGGTGGAGCTGGGGCCGGGTCGCGGCACGCTCTCAGCCGACGCCCTGCGGGCGATGGGCAAGGCTGGCCTCGCCCCGCCGGTGCACCTCGTCGAGACCAGCCCCGTGCTGCGCGAGGCGCAGGCGCGCACGATACCGGGCGCAACGCATCACGAAAGCATCGTCACGCTCCCCACCGACCGGCCGCTGATCGTCGTCGCCAACGAATTCTTCGATGCGCTGCCGATCCGCCAGATCATCCGCACCGATGCCGGCTGGCGCGAGCGGATGGTGGATCACGACGGCGAACGCTTCGTGCCCACCGTGGGCGAGCAGCGCTTCGATGCCGTGGTGCCCGACGCCCTGCGGCACGGCGAGGTGATCGAGACCTCGCCCGCCTCTGTCGCCATCCTGCGCGATCTGGCGGCCCGGATCGTCGCGCAGGGCGGTGCGCTGCTGGCGATCGATTACGGCTATGAGGGGCCACTGGCCGGCGACACGCTGCAGGCGCTCCACCATCATCGCTTGCCAACC
>BACX01000351.1 GCA_000333335.1 Sphingomonas-like bacterium B12
TGACGCTTATGAAGGCGTGATCAGCTCGTGGGAGCGTGACCATCTGTTGCTCAAGGTGTGAAGCATGCCCGGGAAGGTTGCCTTCGCCATGTTGAAGCAGCCGCCGAGATTGGTGTCGATCACCTGCTTCCACTGCTCGTAGGACTGCTTCAGGATCGTGCTGTCGCGCGTGATGCCGGCATTGTTGACGATGATGTCGACGGGGCCGAGATCATGCTCGACCTTCTCCACGCCGGCGTGCACCGCGTCGAAGTCCGACACGTCCCATTTGTAGGAGGGGATGCCGGTGCGATCGGAGAAGGCCTTGGCCTTGGCGTCGTCGCCCGCATAGTTGGCGGCCACCTTGATGCCCATGTCCTTGAGCGCGACACTGATCGCCTCGCCGATACCACGGGTGCCGCCGGTCACGATCGCTACGCGGGTCATAAGATCCTCTCCTTTGTGCAAGAATTGCTGCGAGCCTAGGGGAGCGCTCTCCAGCCTTCAAGTTCCCGCTTGATGACACTTTCGGTCATCGCGAGGCCCGCTTCGCTCGCGTTGAGGCAGGGAAGCGCGGCGAAGTCGGTGCCGCCTGCTTCAAGGAAGGTTTCGCGCCCACGGATAGCCAGCTCTTCAAGCGTCTCGACGCAATCCGCCGCGAATCCGGGGGCGACGATGGCGACGCGCTTGATGCCCTTGCCCGGCAGCGCAGCGAGCGTCGTGTCGGTCGCCGGCTCCAGCCATTTCGCCCGGCCGAAACGCGACTGGAAGGTGACGATCAGCTTCCGGCCTAACGCATCGGAAAGGAGGCGCGCGGTCTTCCGGCAATGGCAATGGTAGGGATCGCCCAGTTCCAGCGTCCGCTGCGGCATGCCGTGGAAGCTGGCGATCACCGCATCCGGCTCGAAATCGAGCGCGGCGAGGCCGGCCCGCACCGAGACGGCCAACGCATCGATATAGGCGGGGTCGTCATAATAAGGCGGCAACGTGCGGATCGCGGGCTGCCAGCGCATCCCCGCCAGCGCGGCAAAGGCGGCATCGTTGGCAGTGGCGGTCGTCGCCGCGCAATATTGCGGGTAGAGCGGCGCCAGCAGGATGCGTTCGCACCCCTGATCCTTGAGTGCGGCGAGGCGATCGGCGATTGCGGGGCGGCCGTAGCGCATGGCGTAGTCCACGATCACGCCGCCGCCGAACCGCCCCTCCAATCCCTCGGCCTGGGCTCTCGTGATCGCGGCGAGCGGCGAGCCGTCCCTGGTCCAAACCTGCTGATAGGCATGGGCCGACTTCGCCGGCCGCGTGCGCAGGATGATGCCGTGAAGGATCGGCTTCCACACCAAGCGCGGGATCTCCACCACACGGGGGTCGGAGAGGAATTCGGCGAGGTAGCGGCGCACCGCGCCGGCCTCCGCCGCATCGGGCGTGCCGAGGTTGATCAGCAGCACGCCGATCTTCGATGCAGGAATATTGGGGTGATCGACGGGCTTCATGAAGCAACACTCAACGGCAGGGAGCGACAACGGTGCCCGGTCGCGGCGGCGAGGGCATTGGCGATGGCGGGCGCGACCGGCGGCACGGCGAGGCCCGAGGCGCCACCGGGATCGGCCCTGCTGGCGACGATGTCGATCCGGATCTCGGGCGTGCGGGCCAGATTCGGGATGCCCAGCGCACCGATCCGCCGCGGGTCGGCCAGCCCGCGCGTGACGGTGATCGCATCGCCGATCGCGCCAGGCAGCGCGAAGAGCAGGCCGCCCTCGACCTGCTGGCGGACGAGATCCGGGTTGATCGTCCGCCCGCAATCGACGCTCGCGGAGAGGCGATCGACCACGATCCGGCCATTGTCCACCCGCGCCTCCGCCAGCACCGCGATCACGCTGCCATAGGACTGGTGACAGGCGATGCCCTGCCCCGTGCCGCGCACGCCGCCCTGCCATTCGCCGAGCGTAGCGGCGGTCGACAGGCAATGCGCGAGGCGCGGGTTGCCGCCAAGTTGGGCTATACGGAAGGAGAGCGGGTCGATGCCCGCCTTGTCCGCCAGTTCGTCGACGAAGCTCTCGGCGAAGAAGGTGGCATAGCCCGCCGCCTCGCCGCGCAGCACGCCGATCGGCAGGCCGATATCGGCGGGGTGGTGATCCACGGCATAGGCGCCCATCGCATAGGGCGGCAGCGCCCCCTCCACCGCCGCCGGCTCGCCGCCATGGCCGACGGGAAGCGCGGGGTACAGGCTGGCGACCGCCTCGCGCAGCGCAGCAGGTGCGGCCACCTTCGCATGCCACGCCGCGATCGTCGCGCCCGGCCCGAGCATGGCCGCGAACTGCGCCTTCGCCGCCGGACGAAAACGATCGTGCAGACAGGCCTCGACCCGCGACCATGTGAGTTGCACCGGACGCCCGCTCTTCTGCGCGAGGATCGCCGCCTGCTCGGCGGCGCGCGTATCGAGTCCCTGACCGAAGCCGCCGCCCATCGGCATCGGATAGAGCGTCACGTCCTCCTCTGCGAAACCAATGGCCCGCGCCGCCGCCGCGCGGGTCGCGGCGGGCGCCTGCGTCGCCGCCCATAGCTCCAGCCGTCCGTCGCGTATCCGTGCCGTCGCGGCCGGCGGCTCGATCGCGGCATGGACGGCGAGACCGGCGCTATATTCCGCCCGCACCGCCGCCTCGCCGATGAGCTTGTCGGGGTTTCCCTCGCGCGCGGTGCTCACGCCATCGGCCGCCAGCGCGGCGTCGAGCGCGCGGCCGATCGAGGCACTGTCCGGCAAAGCCCCCTGCGTCCGGAAGCGCGGCGCCAGACGATCGAGCGCGCGATTGGCAGCCCACCAATTATCGGCCAGCACCGCGATCCAGTTCGCGTGATCGATCACCGCGAAGAGATCGGGGATGGCCTTCGCCGCCTCGCGATCCCAGCCGATCAGCCGGCTGTCGCCCGGCGGCCCCTGCCGGATCGCGGCGAACAGCATGTCGGTCAGACGCACGTCGGCGGCGAAGCGCGCCGATCCATCCACCTTGCCCGGCGCATCGAGGCGCGGGACGGCGCGGCCGGACAGCCCCCTCGGCGCACGCAGCTGCGGCGTATCCGGCGGATCGAGCGTCGCCGCCTCGGCCGCCAGATCGGCAAAGCGCATCCGGTCCGGCGCGCGCACGACGAAGCCATCCCGCGTGTCGCAGGCTCGCCAGTCCGCGTCCCAGTGCCGCGCCGCCGCCATGCAGAGCAGCGCGCGTGCCGTCGCCCCCGCCTCGCGCAAGGGCCGCTCAAACGCGCGAACCGAGGTGGAGAAGCCGGTCAGCATCGCATCGTGCGCGTCCGCCCAGCGATCCGCTGCGGTGACGGCGGGGCCGCGCAGCAGCGACGGCACGACATCGCCCGCCAGCCATTCGACGGCGAGGCGGTTGGCGTAGGCCGGGCCAATCGGCGCCGGTTCCACCGCGACCGTTCGCCAGTCGCACCCCAGTTCGTCGGCGAGGATCTGCGGCAGCGCGGTCCATGCCCCCTGCCCGGTCTCGACCTGCGGGACGACCACCGTGACATGCCCGTCGGTGCCGATCTTGAGGAAGGGGCCGAAGATCGTCTCGCCGGGTGCCGCGACGAGGTTCACGCCCGCGCGGCGCGGCCATAGCCCCCACGCGACGACCAGCCCCACCCCGGCGCCCCCGCCGATCAGAAGCCGCCGTCGCGTGATCCCCGTCATGCCATGGTTGATAGGGCGATGCGATGGTGCGGCCTAGCCCCCGCGCATCATCCCTTCTAAGGAAAGCGCCTGCCCGCCCGAGGACCGTGATCTTGCCCGCGCACTATATCCACTTCACCGATCTGCATCTGCACCCCGAAATCTTCCGGATCGGCTGGTTCGCGCTGCGCTGGTACTCGCTCGCCTACATCACCGGGATCATCGCCGGCTGGTGGTACGTGCTGAAGCTGATCGACCGGCCTGGCGCGCCGAGGCGCGCGAT